>CANJPT010000067.1 GCA_947476195.1 Lewinellaceae bacterium
CTGTCAAAGGTACCGGGGGTTCGAATCCCTCTCTCTCCGCTTCTACTGTTAAAGCACCACCAAAGGTAGTGCAAAAGCAGCCAAAACACAGAAAAGCTTGGTCTTTATAGATCAGGCTTTTTTTTTGGGGGGAATGGCTTTGTCTGCTTTTTTCTGCTGCGCCAAAAATACTTTCAGCCTATAAATTTACCTGTTGGGAATAGAATTAACCTTGTTGGATACAATGATCAATCCTATAGATTTGCATTGAGTTTACCTTCACTAATGGATGATTCTATCTTAACTCAGGATGGAGCAAGGACTTTTACCAAATTATTGGTTTCAAGCAACCTTTCCCCCTCAGTTTCCGTTTATGGGATGGTCATACTGCTTGCAAATGAGAAGATTTAATACTTTTTCAACTTGTTTATGTATAAACTACTTTCCATAGTCCTACTGATCTGGCTATCAGCGGCCTGTACCACGATTTCAGTTGAACCAGACGCTGCAATCCCAACGGTAAGTTACAAAAACGATATCGCCCCGATCATCGCTTCTAATTGTGGTCAACCGCGTTGCCATGGTACAGAAGAACCCAGAGGCTTCAGTTTACTCTCCTACGAACACCTCTCCCGACTGGTAACGCCTATTCAGCCGCACAACAGTCAACTCTACAATGTGATTCGTGTGTACGGTAGTAGCGCCATGCCCCCCGCTCCAGCCAATCCACTCTCAGATGTTCAAATCGGACAGATTTATGTCTGGATCTTACAAGGTGCCACCGATAACTAATTCTTAAAACATACTGATTTTCATTTTTATGAACAGAATTTTCGTCATCGCCCCTACCCTCTTTCTACTGGTAGCCTTTCTTTCTAATAGCGGTTGCTACTTCGATAATTTACAAGAATTGCACCCTGAAGTCCTGCTGAATAACAGTTGTGATACCACTTCCACCATGAGTTACCAGACGCATATTATACCCATCTTAAACAACTCTTGCGGGTCCAATAACACCTGCCATAATACAGCTGGAGCTGGTGGGGGGGTTATACTTGATAACTATGCAAATGTCAAATCTGCGGTAAACAGTGGCAAGTTGATCAGTGCGATTACCTGGGACGGCAATGCCTCTCAAATGCCCAAAAACAGCCCCAGCAAACTTAATGACTGTTCTGTAACTCAGATCAAAAAATGGGTTAACGAAGGAGCATTGGACAATTAACCATCCTATGGATATTCAATATATTACCATGAAATTAAGACACCTGATTTACGGCCTGTTGTTGTGCCCTGTTGGGCTTTTTGCACAGGGAGAAGATTTGCTCGCAGAGATGGATATGAAAGATAACAGCCCAGTCTCGGCCACTTTTAAAGGAACCCGTCTCATAAACATGCATACCGTAGAAGTCCCGGGTCGTCGCACCCTTGACTTTAGGATCGCCCACCGGTTCGGTCCTTTCAATGATGGTTGGTACGGATTTTATGGTTTGGATGGCGGTGCAAGCATCCGGCTTGGACTTGAATATAGTTATGACGGAAGGCTGGAAGTTGGCATTGGCCGTACTTCTGTCGAAAAAATGATGGACGGATTTCTGAAATACCGTCTCATAAGGCAGCGCCCACATGGATGGCAACAAGTGAGTGTAACCCTGTTCTCTTCCATGTATTACACCATTCTGCGCGACCCTGATAAAGCGACCAACGGTTTTGATAAATATGCTCGTAGGAGCAGCCGTATTTCTTATGCGCACCAAATCATTATTGGACGAAAATTCAGCGATCGTTTTTCCTTACAAATCGCCCCGACCTTGGTACACATGAACCAGGTAGATCGGATCTCAGACCTCAACGATGTATTCGTATTGACAGGTGCCACACGCTTTAAGATTACCAAACGGAGTGCTATTACGGTCGAATATGGTTGGCGGGCTACCGGATACACCCGAACCAGACACTACGATACCCTTGGCGTTGGATGGGAAGTCGAGACAGGCGGCCACGTTTTTTCGATGTTTTTAACGAATTCTCTGGGCCTTACAGAACCGCAGTTCTTGCTTAGGACCAATAATAAATGGTCTGACGGTGGTATAAGGCTAGGTTTCAATATTTCACGCGTTTTCTCAATATAAACATTTTTTAAAATATTTACTTATCTTGAAACAGGTTTTTTTAATGAAAAATTTCTTGCTCGCCGTTTTTGTTGGTATTGCCCTGATCAGTCTGCTTTTGCCTGCCTGCAGACACGAATTAGGACAGCTACCCTTTGGTCCGATCGACCCGACAGATACCATCGTGATCCCACCACCGCCACCGCCAGATCCGGTGGACACCAGCGGGGTCCCCTGTAGCCCCGATACCGTATATTTTCAAAACCAAATTCTTCCTTTGCTGGTGTCTAATTGTGCAATGTCAGCTTGTCACGATGTTCAATCGCACCAAGAGGGAATCATCCTGACCAATTATACGAATATTCGACAAAAAGTAGTGCCGTTTAATGCGAGTCAAAGTAAAATTTACAAATCGATTATTGATACAGATCCAGGTGACCGAATGCCCCGACCACCTGCTCCAGCGTTTACGCCTGAACAGAAAAATTTGGTAAAGAAATGGATCGAACAAGGTGCGCTGAACAATGTCTGCAACGAAAGTTATGGACAGTGTGACACTATGAATATAACCTATACGGCATATCTCCAGCCATTGCTTGCATCTAAGTGTGTGGGCTGTCACGGTGTTACTAATCCTGGCGGTGGCATCAAATTGACCAGTTATGCGGAGGTAAAAGCCAGCGCACAGTCAGGGAAATTATATGGCTCCATTGCCTGGTTATATGGTTTCAAGCTAATGCCTCAAAGTGGCGCGCAACTTTCCAGCTGTCAGATCTCAAAGGTCAAGGCTTGGGTAGATTCAGGAATGCCACAATAAACGATAGAAAAGAGATCTTTGAAGGTTGCTTCACACGGAATATATATTGGATAAGCGTGTGCTTAGCAGATTTTTAAGTTCTATTTTATGACAAAAAAACAGGCCGGGATGTTCCCCGCCTGTTTTTTTGTGCTAAAATTCAGCTTTACCAAACAAATGTGCCAACCGTTTCGCCTTGTAAGGAGGCCACGATCCACTTACCTCCAACGCTGATGTTGAACGATTTTAAATTCACATTTTCGTTCAATACGATCAACACGGTTTTGCCCTCGGGTGTATGAAAAGCTACGTTTGGCAATTCTGTCTGGACATTACTTCCCATTCTAACAGAGCCTGGCGGGACAAATTTGGAGGCTTGCGCAATAATGTAAAAACTGACGTTTTTAATCGCTTTTGAGCCCTCAATCGTTACTGCACCACGGCATTGAGTACAACCGCCGGGTGTATGTGGTTCGAAATTCGGGTCGTTTGCGAGATTCCATTCGAGGGCCACGCGACTCCAGTTGCGCATGGTTCCGATTATGACGTTTTTTAAATGCCATTTCAAATTTTCGCCAAATGTACTGTTCGACCCAGTCCATTGTTCTGTGAAGTACAAGGCCTTGTCAGGGTGCGCGTCATGTACCTGTGAGAGTGCACTTACATCACCTCCGTACAGGTGGAAGGCGGTTCCTGCAACAAATGGATTCGCCGCATTATCGTCCAGAATTGCAATAGGATAGGCGGGATTATCGCAATTATGATCCCAAATCACAATTTTTGTTGCAATACCCGCTGCCTGAAAAGCGGGGCCCAGGTGGTTTTTAATAAAATCTGCCTGCTGAATAAAGGACATCACCAGACTGGGGTTATTACCACCATGCTGTGGTTCATTTTGCGGTGTGATCGCATCCAGTGTAATACCATTTGCCTGCATGGCCAGTATGTATTTGACAAAATACCCGGCGTATGTACCGTAAAGTTCAGGTTTCAAATTTCCACCAATGCTGCTGTTGTTCGTTTTCATCCATTTAGGTGGACTCCAGGGAGAGGCCATGATTTTGATCTTGGGGTTGATGGCGAGGATTTCTTTCAGGATCGGAATCAGGTGAAGGGTATCTTTTGATAAATTAAAATGCAGTAAATTGGCATCCGTTTGTCCGCTGGGCAAGTCATCGTAACTAAAGACCTCTGCATCCAAATCGGAAGCCCCTACACTAATCCGCAAATAGCTGACCCCTATGGAATTGGGGTTTTTTCCAAAAAAATCCTGTAAGAGGGCCGCTCGTTCGGTTGCCCCCATTTGATGCAGCAAAAAAGCACTGCCTCCTGTAAGCGTATATCCGAACCCATCCACCGTTTGAAAATACTGAGCTGTATCAATTTGGATCAAAGGGAAACGGTCGTCTTTGCCGTCCGAAAAGTCAATTGTCTTGGTATACAGCAAATTAACGCCATTGGCAGAAGTAGTAGAGACCTGCACCGGTAGCACTGGGACGGGTACCTGCATTTCGTCCTCCTGTTTGGGCTTGCAATCTGTGAAGGCAAAGACAAGTAATAAAAACAGCACTTTTTGCATTTGAAATTGAGATTTTAATCCATTAGCTGGCAACATTCCTGCACGATTACCTAAAAAAGGCAATAAAACACTTCGCTATAACTACCAGACCTACATAGGTTCCACTATTTTTCCTTAAAAAACCAGCGTGGCAATAGAATGTGGCAAACTAAGCGTCTCTACTGCTTGTCCGGCAATGCACATTCTATAGCTGATCTTTTCTTTGGTCGGATTCATGACTACCACCGCAATACTGCCATCCGGGTTTTGAAAAGCAGTGGTCAGTAACTGTGCCCGGCTTGAAGAACTGACGATGCGCCGTGCACCTGGGAGGATAAATTTGGAAAAATGCCCGATGTAGTAATACGAGTTCATATAGTGTAGCGTGCCTTCCTTCGTCTTGGCGTGGACTGGTGCGAAGCAAAAATTATTCACATGGTTTGGGCCACCCGTTTCGTCAAGCAGAATATTCCAGTCTGTCCACGCTACAGCACCATTATTAAAATCATGGATCATATTCTCGCCATACTGTTCGCCCCAAGTCCAATCATCAAAAGTTTTCCATGAAAATGGGTAGTTACAAGCCTCGGTGAGTAACAATTTTTTGTCGGGAAATGACTCATTCACCCGTTTCACATTTTCGTATTGCCGGCCACCGTTCCAGACTTCGTACCAGTGAAACCCAATTCCCCAGATGTATTTCTCCGCCTCCGGGTCATGTAGATAAGTAGCGGCACGTTGGTAAATTAAGTCCCGATTATGATCCCAGGCGATGAGTTTTTTGTTGGCAAGGCCGTTCTTTTTTAAGGTTGGGCCGAGGTAGTTTTTAATAAAATCGCGCTCCTCTGTTGCGGTGTAAATGCAGGATTCCCAGGTTTGTTTGGCCATCGGTTCGTTTTGCACCGTAAGGCCCCAGATCGGAACGCCTGATTTTTCATAAGCCTGAATAAATTTCACATAATAATTCGCCCATGAATCGAAGAATTCAGGCTTAAGTTTGCCCCCTTGCAGCATGCTGTTATTATCCTTCATCCAGGCTGGAGGACTCCAGGGACTTACGAATAAATTCAGATTTCCACCCGCTGCGACCATTGCACTTTTAATAAACGGAATTTTAAAACGCTCATCGTGCGCAAGGTTGAAGGTCCGCAAATCGCGGTCTCCATCGCTGACGCAGGTGTACATATCACTCGAAAAATCGCAACTATTGATATTCGTACGACCGATGGTGTAACCAATCCCTTTCTCGCGATCAAAATAAGCTTGAAGAAATTCAGTTTGCTTGAGCTTCGGCAGTTTAGCAAAGGTCTCTGCCGAAGCATCGGTCAGTGCCCCACCGATTCCAACAAACGTTTGGAACTGTTGCAATGGATCCACAAATACGCAGGGTTGGGTTTCAAATGGCTGGCCAAAGGGCGAAAACGTCAACACATCCGTCTTCGTAAGCTGAAACTGGGTGCTGTCGGCAGTTGTGAAAACCAGGACACTTCTGCGTTCGGTGATATTGATTTTTGAGTTTCTATCCGAAACCAAACTGCCTGTTTTTTGGTTGCAGGCCAACGCCAACAGCATAAAAAGCGCTAAAAATCGTACGTTCATTTTTCCAATTTCAATTAAAAATCAATTTTTGATATCATTTGCTTAACATACGGCAATCCCATTTGGTTTAATTGTCCTTCAGTAAAAGCACTGTGCAAATCAGCGTAGAGAAAGCATCCCGATCCAACGAATGGAGCGTGCATGCTAACCTCATAAAGTATGACCAGGGTACCCTGAAAATACCTCTCCATTTTTGTGCATCGCTTCTAAATTTGGGTGGAGAGTGTAAAAAACCATACTACTGGACATTTTTTTTGGACCCAGACCTATAAGGTTTCCAAAAAACTTATAGGTCTCGATTTTAGAAAATGTCAAGTAGTGTGGCAAAAAACACCTTTATTTAATATCCTGCATTTTGACGCAAATTGATATTCTTATCCAATTCTGCCTGTGGGATTGGCCAAACCAAACGCTCGGTCGTCAGATTGTAGAACAGACTTGCCCCATTGACACCCTTCGCATTATTGATGACCTCAATGGCCCGGCCGGTACGTTTCAGGTCAAACCAACGGTGACCCTCGAATGCCAGTTCGAGGCGACGTTCTTTTTCAATGGCCAAGCGCAAATCTGCCTGGGATGAGGCTGTAGTGGCCGCAAGACTGACCCTTGCCCGAATTTGGTTAACCAATGCAGCAGCCCCGGATGGGTCGCCAAGTTCGTTCATGGCTTCAGCTTTCAGCAACAAAATATCAGCCAGGCGAATGAAAATATAGTTCTGGTTGCTGCCTTCCTGGAAATTACGCCACTTATTAACGAATGGATACTTCGTCTGTGGGTAATGCGAATCAGACCATTTTCCGCTGACATCTTCAAACGTTACATTTGCCTTTTTGCGCTTAAGATCTCCTTCCGCATCATATAGTGCGAGCAGATCATTGGAAGGAATGTTGAATTTTTTCCAATCCAGGCCACGGAACATCTTTGTCCCCCAATTGCCATCTGTCGTTCCACCGTTGTAATTGATTTCAAAAATGGCCTCGGCGGTATTTTCGTTGGCGATAGTCCAGAGATCTTCATAGTTAGGCATCAAGGAATACCCCCCGGCGATGACTGCATCGCTATATTGCTTGACTTTGGACCAATCATGCGGCTCGATCGAGGCATATACCTTGGCCAAAACAGCATTCACAGCTCCTTTCGTGGCATATCCTTTATCTATTGCAGAGGCTGGTACTTTGGCGAGTGCCGTTTCGAGGTCTACAATAATTTGTGCATAGACCTCCGCCTGTGGTGTACGTGCAGGGAAAATTTGGGGATAAATTGCGTCCAGAGTAGCTGCGCTAATGGTCTTTACTTCTTTAAGTTGAAGCGGCACATCGCCCCAAAGTTGCACGGCCTGAAAGTACATGAAGGCACGAATGAAGGAAGCTTCTCCCAGGATTTCTTCCTTTCGGATAGCAGTCATGGCCGGGTCATTGACGGCGCGCACGTTATTTATAATGGTGTTACACTTTCCTATGGTCGAGTACAAGTACCGCCAATCACGGCTGACATTGGAGTTGATTGCATCCAATTTGTATTCGTCAATTTGAAAATTGGCAGGGTTGTCTGCACCTGCATAGGCATCGTCGGACTGTCCATCTCCATTGACGAAGTAATCCAATTCAAAATACTCATTTTTAAAATCCCGGTACGCGCCCCCAAGAGCAGCCTCCGCTTCAGAGGCAGATTTATAAAATATAGAATCGGCACTTGTGTTATTAACCGCTATTCCCTGTGATTCTGGTTCGAGTTCAAGGAATTTATCGCAGGAATTGAGCCCCAAGACCGTTAGGGTAATGATCAGAAAAAGAGCATATTTCTTCATCTTCTTAAATTTTAAAAGTGAGGGTTTAAATGATGGACCGTCTTTGAGTTTTAGATTAAAACTCCACATTCACCCCTGCTGTCAGCGTACGTGCCTGCGGGTAGGTTCCGTAATCTACGCCCAGTTCGGTTGCACTGAGTCCGAAAGCGTTTACCTCTGGATCAAACCCAGTGTATTTCGTGAAAGTTAGCAGATTTTGTCCGGTGGTGTACAAGGATAGTTTGCTGATACCCGACTTTTTGAAAAGCTTAGGATTGAAATTGTAAATTAGCGTCAAAGATTTCAGTCGGAGGTACGAGCCATCTTCCACGAATCGGGTGGAGTTGCGCACATTGTCCACCTTGCCCCCCCCTACTGCACGCGGGATGTCGGTGATGCGATTGTCAGGCGTCCAGCGGCGCAGCACAGCAATTGACTGGTTCTTGCTGTCGAACATACCTTCCAAATCAATTCGGGTGGCATTAAAGATATCGTTGCCATAACTTCCCTGGAAGAAAACGTTTAAATCGAATTGCTTCCATGAAAAGGAATTCGTGATTCCGTAGGTAAATTTTGGATTCCCATCCCCGATTACGGTGCGATCTCCTGGATCAAAGATGCCATTTCCATTTACGTCTTTAAAATTTAAATCGCCCGTTTCAGGATTCACACCTTCTGAGACATAGCCAAAGAACGTACCAAGTGGCAGGCCTGCCTTTACAATGGATACATCCTGATTATTACTGTAGATCCTACCGAAATAGTATACATCTGTGTATTGTAAGGACTTGATTTTGTTCTTATTAAATGAGATATTAAAGTCAGTGTGCCATTTAAGCTCCTTGACTGTATTGACCGTAGAAAGCGAAAACTCCATGCCCTTATTTTCAATGCTGCCAGCATTGGTCTGAATACTGGAAATAGGCAGCGAATTGGACAACTGAACATTCAAAAGCACGTCATCCGTTTGTTTCAAATAGGCATCTGCGATAAAAACCAGCCGGCCATTCCACATGGAAAGGTCGATGCCGACATTCGACTGAGTGGTCGTTTCCCAGCGCAAATCAGGATTTCCGTAAGTCGTTTGTACCGCAGCTGGTCCGGAAAGTGGATTGGTTGGAGTGCGTCGATAGTAAGAAATCAGGCCATACTGCGCATAGTTTGGAATCCCCTCCTGATTTCCGTTTTGACCCCAGCCTGCCCGGATTTTCAGATCATTAATGATCTTCAGGTCTTGCATGAACGGTTCGGCAGAAAGGCGCCAACCTGCAGAAAATGAAGGCATCGTACCCCAGTGATGGGCTAATTTGGAGGAGCCATCCCGACGCAATGTGGCCGTAAACAGGTATTTACTGTCAAAATCGTATTGTGCACGCCCGAAGAAGGAGGCAAGCGACCAATCCTGTACATCCGTACTGGCTGAGATACTGTTCGCAGCATTCAGGGTCTTGACAGAAACATCGGATGGAAAATCATTGCCTGAGATATAGGAATCGCTCCAATGTGATTTCTGGAGGCTGTTACCTGCCAGGAAAGCAAGATTATTACGCCTAAAAGTCGTGTGGTAGTTTGCCGTGTTTTCCCATAGCCAAACGTTTGTGGTTGCTTTATCTGCCTGTCCCAGCCCGTTTTGGTTGCGACCAAAATTGGTGCGGAATGGATCCAGGTAATAATTCCATTGGTGTGTATTAAAATCAGAGCCAAGGTTGGTTTTTATCGATAAACCTTTAAAAATTGTTGCTTCTGCGTTAATATTACCCAATACCCGATTGTCTGTCGCTTCCTGTTCTGCCCCAAACATATAGGCGATTGGGTTTTCCCAGGAAGGCTGGAAAGGGTTGGGATCATACTGTCCGCTGCCGTCATTTTTGTAAGTGCTGAGGAAAGGTGGAGTGTTAAGCGCACTCATGATGACCCCACCCCGGCCACTGCTGGCATTATCGGGCGTGTTTTGGGTACTGCTGCGCAACACATTGATATTTGTGCCGATTTTCAACCAATTTGTTGCCTGGTTATCCAGGTTGAGTCGGACGGAATATCGATCGAAACGAGCAGGTTTGACGATACCCTCGTTGTTCAGGTAATTGGTAGAGAGGAGATAGCGGTTTTTTTCATTACCTCCTGAGAAAGCAAGTTGTACGCTTTGGTTTTTACCTACTCCAAAAGTTTCATCCTGCCAGTTGGTATAATGAGTATCGGCAGGGTCTAATGAACCAGGAATGATTTCCTCGATCAATGCTCTATATTTTTTAGTGCTGAGGGTTTCTACCGTTTTTCTCAAGTTAGAATACCCCGTATATGCTGAAAACCGAATAGTCGATGCGCCTTCTTTGCCTCGTTTGGTATTAATGAGTACGACACCGTTGGCAGCCCGAGCACCATAGATGGCGGCAGAAGAAGCGTCTTTAAGCACGCTCATGGTTTCAATATCCGCTGGATTTAGGCCACGGATATCGGTTGTTGGAACTCCATCTACAACATAGAGCGGTTCATTACCTGCCAACACGGAGGTTGCGCCGCGCACGCGCACAGCGATGTCATTCCCTGGTTTTCCGGAAGGCTGAGTAACCTGTACCCCGGCGGCTTTACCTTGTAAAGCTTCGGCAGCGGAAACCATTGGACGGTCGCGGATATCTTTTTCATCAATGACCACCACGGCAGTCGTGAGGTCTTTTTTCTTTTGGGTACCATATCCGACCACTATGATCTGATCCAGTATTTTGATGTCTTCATACAAAACTACATGGAGTACCGCTTGTCCATTGATTGGAATCTGCTGAAGGGTATAACCTGTATAACTAAAAACCAGCATTCCAGTTGCAGTTGCTACAATTCGAAAACTGCCATCTGCTGCGGTAGTGGTACCTGTGGCTGTTCCTTTTACGGTAACAGAGACCCCAATAAGCGGTTCCCCGGCAGAGTCAGTCACGGTCCCCGAGACTTGCGCAGCAACCTGAAGGGTAAAAAGGAGGAAAAAAAGGAACGTAAAAACTTTAATCATCTTGCTAAAAATTAGAGCGTACAGAACGTTTTCTATGCTGGCTTTCGACGGGGGATTTTACTTTGAATCAGGCTTTAAACTGCCTTTTAAACCTAAAAAATTAGCGCAAAATCGAGAGCAGGTTTTACCCTACTCTCGATAAACGCTAACTAAACTAATCCATTTTCAGATTATCTAACTAAAACAGCCGTCCATGCGGCTGAGCCGTCGTGTGCGGCTGAGATGTCTACAGAGATGGTCAATGTTTCCGCTGCACCAACCTTGACATAGCTCATCACTTCGTAACGGTTGGAAGTAGCACCGCCATTGGGTGCATTGGCGCCATCGCCGTTTTCACCGCCATAGAAGCCTTTGTAGAAGCCAATAAAGGCAGCGCCTGTAGCACCGTTTGTTACGGTGATAATTGGGCGTGTCGTCGGTGTAGCCGCAGCAAAGCTGAAGCTGTGTGTTCCGGAACCAAATGCGGCGCCATTACCACTTCCTGCAACCTGTGCATCTGACCAACACCCGTTCGGGCTACCCATATAACCATCGTTGCGGGAATCTCCGTTGGTTTTATACTGATATACACCGCCTGCAGAGAAAATGAACTCGTCGTTGGTTAGACAAGACCAATCGTCTCCACCAGTAGAAGTACCATCCAGGAAGTTGGCTGGAACCTGCCACCAATCAAGGCTGCCCAATGCAGGACCGACGAAAATAGAGTTGGCTGCGTTGCGCACTTTCCAAGCACCACCGATAAGATCAGCTTCAGTCATTTCGCCCGAAACCGTAATTTGTTTTTCAGCAGTGGCCGTAACATTTCCTCTGGTTACAGACAAAACGACTGTGTAAACGCCTCCAGCTGCGTATGTGTGGCTTGGGCTGGTTTCCGTAGACGTAGCGCCATCACCAAAATTCCAACTGTAGCTGGTGCCATCAAATGAATTATTGGTAAAGGTGGCGACCTTTCCTACTACATCAGCCTTAAAGGCTGCCACTGCAGGCTCATTATTAGGATCGTCGTAGTGAACGAGTGTAATTTTCCAATAAGCACCATCGCTTGGATCCGTTTCACTGAATTTATAGTCAGACTCCAAGATAAGGGTATCCACAGCTCCATCTGTAAGTTTGATGACATCTAATTTGACGGATGCCTGTGGAACCTTCACCTCAGTGTCCGTACCAATTTTCTGAAGGCCAATAAATGCACCCAGGCCTATAACTTCCAAGGTCTGCTTGGTGCCATTAGTCAGGAGAAATGTGTGCGTAGCATCGCCAAAAGCGGATTGGTCGATTCCACCAGGTCCCGGCATATTGCCAGGAGTTGTGGCTGCACAAATGTTTGCAGGTTCAAAAACGCCACCTTCAGCCCAGTAGTCGCCATTAGATTTATACTGCATGGTTCCATCACGACCGAAAACCCATTCGTCGTTCATGGTGCAAGGGCGATTAGCAATGTCGTCATTGCCGCGGCCTAATCCCCACCAAACCTGGTCTTTTGCAATAGGGCCTACTTCCAGCGGCCAACTGTTGGCACTAACCACCCGGAGTAGTTTCCATGATTTATTGATACTGCCTACTAATTTAGTCAATTCACCATTTGGATCTACAATGGTCACGACTTGGGATGAAATATCCGAGCCACCATCGCCTGTTGCGCTAAGTTTTACCGTGTAAGCACCTGGAGCAGTATAATTGTGGACAGGATTAGATTCCGTAGAAGCGGCTGAGCCATCGCCAAAATCCCAAGAAATGGACGTAGCGTTTTGAGCCGCACTGGTAAAGGTTACTTTCTGGAAATTGACTGCATCTACGACATAAGAGAAACCAGAGATAACTTCCAATTTTTCCTTTTTACAGGAAACGATAGCGGTTGCCACGAATAGAACTGCGAGCAACCACGGGTTTTGTACAAACTTCTTCATACTTTTTTTGAATTTGATAGCCTGGCTAACCAGGCTGGTTTGGAAATGAATTTGTCTGCAAATGCAAAAATGCAGCCAGCAAAAGTGGTACAAACCATAGGTCCTGAAGCCTTTTGGGCTACGGCATTAATACGGCATACCCTGATTTTGACTACAGCATAACTACTTTGAAACAATTTCCCGATTCTGTTTCTATATTTGCATGACAAAATTTTATGACCAAGCCTTC
The DNA here is from genome assembly GCA_947476195.1 of Lewinellaceae bacterium. Classification (GTDB taxonomy): domain Bacteria; phylum Bacteroidota; class Bacteroidia; order Chitinophagales; family Saprospiraceae; genus M3007. The sequence goes on from CANJPT010000067.1 coordinate 12,967, forward strand.
CTCGATTCTAGTTTTTTTATTTGCAGTTTTGGTTTTTTTATTGCCAGAAACATCATTTTCCCAAAGTATCAACCTGGGTACTCCCCCTGTTTTGAACTTCAGCAAGAAGGCATATAAAGCAGGAACACAGGTTTGGGACATCACACAAGATGACAACGGGGTCATGTGGTTTGGAAACAATGAAGGGTTATTGGAGTTTGACGGCATACACTGGCGTTTGCATCCGTTGAACAACCAAACAATCCTGCGTTCGGTCAGGGCGGGGGCAGACAACCGAATTTATGTAGGAGGCCAGGATGAGTTCGGCTACTTTTCACCGGAAGCAAACGGCGCCCTGACATACCACTCCTTAAAATCACTTTTACCTGAATCGGAACAGCATTTAGGGGATGTCTGGAATATTTCAGTGCGGGAAGAAGGCGTTTTTTTCAGGACCGATCACCAGGTCTTTCGTTTTTACAACCAAAGACTAACGGCCCTTTTCCCTCCTGGAAGTGACCTGCATTTCATGGGCGAATGGCAAGGCAAACTCCTGATGCAGGATGGAAAATTCAAGCTCTATATTTTTGAACAAGAAGCCCTGCACGCGCTCGAAAAACCAAGCGATTTTAAAATCGGCACCATTTCTGGCATCCTATCATTTTCCCCTGATACCACCTTATTCACGACGATAAAAAATGGTATCTGGTTTTTCAATGGCACTCAATTTGTGCCCTGGACAACTCAGGACGACCCCTTCCTGAAAACCAATATCATCTACTGCGCCGGGATGCTCAGCGACGGAAAAATTGCGCTTGGTACTTCCCTTAATGGTCTTGTGATACTCGATCGAAGACGCCGGATTTATCATCACCTGAACAAAAAAAGCGGGCTTCAAAACAATACTACGCTCAGTCTTTTTGCCCCAAAACGCGGTGGACTTTGGCTTGGGCTGGACAACGGAATTGATTTTGTAGACGTCCACTCTCCTTTTGCAACCATTTTCCCTGATGGTGAGTTGCAGGGGACTGGCTACACGGCACAGGTCTTTGGCGGCAAGATCTATTTTGGCACAAACACGGGTTTATATGTGACAGATTGGGTGAACTATTATTCCCCTGGCAAGCGAGCACATTTTACCATGGTAGAACATTCGGAAGGGCAGGTCTGGAGCCTCAACGAAATTGGAGGCAGACTAATGATGGGGCATCACGAAGGCCCCTTCGACATCCAAGGGACCAACGCAATAAAACTGACCCGCTTACAAGGGGTCTGGAAATTCGTACAACTTTCTACACGATATTGCATAGCAGGGCATTATAATGGGATAGCCCTATTTAAAAAAAAGGATACCGGCTGGGCATTTGAGTGCACCCTGAACGGGCTCACAGAAAGTAGTCGACTTTTAGCAAAAGATGCCCTGGGAAATATCTGGATGGCACATCCATACCGTGGAATCTTTAAAATCAACCTAGACACCTCGAAAAATGAGCTACTGGTTAATTTTTTTGACCCTCACCAAGGATTACCTTCCGCACTCGGTAACCACCTATTCCAACTGGGCGAAAACATAGTTTTTACAGGAAAAACCGGTATATTCAATTACAATAATGCACAAAACCTCTTTCTACCTGATTCCAATTTTGCACAGATCCTTGGACCAAAAACCCACGTTCGCTATTTGAAGCAGGATAATCAAGGAAACATTTGGTACGCAACAGACTTGGAGACGGGGATATTAATGGTTGAAAATACTGCACTTGGTAAAAAGGTTCACAGAGTACCCATCCCTGAATTGGCCGATAAACTTACCGTCGGATTCCCGTTTATTCTATCCGTGGATAGTCAAAATGTATTTATTGCAACCGACCATGGTTTTACCCATTTCAATCCCTCTGCCTATTTTTCAGTAAAAGACACAGCACTACGCCTCGTTTTACACGAAGTATTGCTTAAAGACGGATCAGATAGTGTGCTTTTTGGAGGATATCGGGCCTCTGGAGAAATTCCGGCACGGATTGTACTTTCCGACTGGCAGAACTCACTTTTTTTTGCTTTTTCAGCGACAGACTATCCTGGAAGCGAGTTTATTCAATACAGCCATTTTCTGGAGGGGGCTGATCATCAATGGTCCGAGTGGACCGGAGAAACAGAACTTTTGCTAAACAACCTACACCCTGGAAACTATGTTTTTAGTCTTAAAGCGCGAAATCAGCATGGGTTGGTGAGCCACACCCAGACTTTTTATTTTAAAATTTTGCCACCCTGGTATGCAAATTCATGGGCATACTTTTTTTATTTTTCACTACTGGCAGGTTTAGTCTTAGGGATAATACTTCGTCAGCAAAGGAAATTCAGTCTGGAGAAAAAGGGGTTGGTCAGTATGTACCAACAACAAACCAGATATTCAGAGGAAGCTATCAACCGACTGCTTAATGAAAAGCTGGAGGCAGAACTTAAACACCAAAATCAGGAACTAGCTACTGCGACCCTTCATATTGTTCAAAAAAGTGAGATTCTGAACGGTATAAAAAATGCGTTGGTAAAGCTGCAAACCAAAGTAACTGCTGACCCAAAGCTGGAGCGGGAGATCAGCCAAATCATCCGAATCCTAGAGCAGGATGTCCGAACCGATTCAGATTGGGCGCAATTTTCTCACCACTTTGATCAGGTACACAGCGATTTTCTAAAGCGAATCAGCGAAGGATTTACCCAGCTCAGTCCAAATGATTACAAACTCTGCGCTTACCTGCGGCTCAATCTATCGAGCAAGGAAATTGCGGCCCTCATGAATATCTCGCTACGTGGTGTAGAGTCGAGTCGCTATCGGCTGCGCAAGCGACTTGGACTAGATACGGAGGCGAATTTGACGGAATTTTTGATGCGGTTATGAGTGTTTTACCTGCTGTAAACAAAAAACTGCCTATCAGATTTTATTCTGATTGACAGTTTTATGGTCCATTACAGGGACGTTCTTCTTGAAAAAGATCAGACTTGTTCCTTACTTCTTCAGGGTGCGCATATAATTCACCACAGCCCAAATATCACTTTGATCTGGGATCTTCTTTTTGAAAGAAGGCATATCATCGCGCCCTTCACTGATCTTAAACAAAAGTGAACCATCGCTCTGCCCTTGGAAATCTGCGGTAGAAAAATTGCCACATTTCGTTTTTAGTTGAGCCGCTTTGGTACCGTCACCCAAGCCTTTGGTTCCATGGCAAGACTTGCAATGTTTGACATACAAGGACTTCCCAAGATCAATAGATGCCTTATCTGAAGCGACCGGATTTTTCATTTTTTTGTACTTATCAGGTACAAGCCATGGATCGCCAGCTCCGCGCGGAACAAAAGCAGTAAATACGGTCAACGCAAATGCTGCCAGCATGATAGTTGACAAAAAATATCTGGTGTTCATAAAATTAAAATTGAAGTGAAAAAATAATTTGTTTTTTAAAACGGTTAGATTTTTTAATTTTTTTCAATCACCGTGCTACGGATATTCTCCTTTAGCAACGTAAAAACTGACAAAAAAGGCCCAACCTGATCTCATATCATCAGGACGCCTTTTGCCGCCCTAATTTCCATATTTTGAAAACCTCGTAAACAATGTAGGCAATAACGCCCCAAATGCCAATCAACATGGTATTAATGATGAAGATCAGATACAGCGGAGCATTTGCTCTGGAAGACCATAATTCGCGTCGATTTTTATTAGGGTCAATAATCAAAGGTGTTCCCCAGCTGATTTTCCGCTGAAACTCCAGATTTCCAAACTTTTCATGTTCTTCAACTTTTGCAACGATAATCAGATTTCCCGCACTGTCACCAGGAATACCCGCAGGAAAATCTACTGAAATCTCGCCATTTTCGTCCGTCGTTTCCGGATCAACTGATAGCGCAAGCAACCCGAATAATCTTTGAACGTAAAGACGAACTTCAACTTCGGCTACTGGTGCCATCGTACCATTTGCATCCGGCGCCTGTAATTTAATCAATACCTGCCTGGAAGAATCCCCTTGTTCTAACGTCATCACAAAATCAGATTCAGACACAGAAATTTCCTCCTGGTTGTCTTCAAACTTTGCATCGTTTTCAGAGGCCGCGATAAAAGTGTAATCGACGGATGTTTTGGATAGCTTATCCTCGGGTACAACCAATATCGCAACCCCTTTATCATTAGACGAAGAAGTCCCTAATAGATTCTCAGGGCCTACTTCCTTTTGATAAAAGTTAACAGAAATACCTTTTACAGCCTCGTAAGTATCTTTGACATTAGTTTTAACCGTGGCCGTGAGGACCTTACTATGGTTATTTGCCTCGTTGTACATCAGTTCAATACTGGTTTCCGGTTTGCCTGTATCTGCAGAATCACTGGGCTCGGATTGTGCGACTGACAAGCCAGGAAGGAAACACAGACTTATCGAAACCAGCAGGCTTTTGGTGAATAATCGAATCAATCTTATAGTACTCATAACAGTCTTTCTTGAAAAGGAATTAGGAGATTTCTTCAAAATTATGGTCCGGCTTCGCTTCTTCGATAGTTTCCACGATTGGGATAGCCGGGAAGAATCGGGCAAGCAGCGTTACGATCAGGAGTGCTCCAGCCAAAGTGCCTGCCGTGATACTCCACTCTTTGAAGGTAGGGATATAATGCTGCCAGGATTCGGGCAGTCGGTCCATCGGAATATATGGATGGCTCAGCGTAGGCACCACAATCAAAAAACGCTTAAACCAAGCTCCGACGATCACGAAAATGGAAATGATAAACATGGGCAACGGCTTTCTACCCCTTCGGAACATCAGCACAATGATTGGCAGAACCATTCCAAAGAATTGTACAGACCAGAATAACGGTGCATATCTACCATGGAACAAAGCTCTCAGGTGCTCTGCTTCCCCTCCTTTCATTTTATAGGCTGGCACAAAATATTCGTTGATATTAAAGTACAAATACACCAGCGACAAAAGAACAAGCAATCGGCCCATAAACTCGAAGTGCTTGTCGGTCAGATATTTATCCCAATTGCTATAGTGCGTACGGAATATATACATGGCTGCAATTACACCACCAGCACCGACCATAAACGCACCAGAAACAAAATAAGGACCAAAATCATTGCTATCCCAACCCGGACGAAGCGTGGTAGCAAAAAGCCAGGATGTTACCGTGTGAATACCAAAAGCCACCGGAATAATCAGAATCGCCAGTATTTGCTCGGCACGGCGGAGAATTTTCTCTTGTCCAGGATGACTGTTCCAGCCCAAAGCAAGGAATGTGTACATTTTTTTCTGCCAGGCGGGTATACCGACATACCGATCCCGCATAAACGCTAAATCCGGAATAAGCGGCAGGTAAAAAAGCAATAGGCTAATCGTCAGGTACGTCGAGATTACAATCACATCCCAGGTAATTGGTGATTGAATACGTGCGTGGAAAATGACGTTCAAAAATCGGTCCGGACGGCCCATATCGACAATAATGACGAGAGCTGCAAAAATGATGGACGACACAGCAATCATTTCAGAGATTCGAGTGAGTGGCGTACGCAATCTGGCGCCTGATAACTTTAGAATCGCACTAACCAGTGATCCAACCAAGCTGATGGCTACAAAGAATACGAAATTGGCGATATAAATACCCCAAGTCGAATAATCGCGCATGGCAGTGATGCCCAATCCAAAGCGGAATTGTTCAATATAGAAATACAGCCCGGTCAGGAAGATGACACTTAACACAGCTACCCAAATCTTGCCGCTTAAGCCGAATGGCTTAGGCATCAAATCCCTGCTGATGGCTTCAATCTGGTCCGTGGGGTATGGGAGTGGTACAGGTTTTTTCGTTTTCATGATTCCTATCCTTTATGTTTGGTGAACTCATCATCCTGGAATGGGAAAGCGCGATTCACAGGCGGCAGATAATACACCCGGGGACGAGTGCCCATATCTTCCATATAGCGGTAGCCACTGCGATCCCGGAGCAATTCGCTCAGGCGCACCGTTTCGGCCCCGTTGGATACGGCGTCTTCATTTTCGTCGCCGAAGTAAAAAACGCCATTTGGACAAGCGGTCACACAGTGCGGCATTTCACCTTTTCGCACCATATCAGGACAGAAATCACATTTGGATACGGTACCCATTTTAGCTGGGACACTGGTCTCCGGAGAATAATGCTGATGTGCCAATTCAAGTGGAAACGCTGGTTCGCTCCAGTCAAAAGTCCTGGCCGAATAAGGGCAAGCCACCATACAGAACCTGCAGCCTATACACCGGTCTGTGTCAATGAGTACGATGCCATCTTCACGTTTGAAAGTGGCATCGACCGGGCATACCTTTACACAGGGCGGTTCATCGCAGTGAAAACACATGGTTGGCTGCCAGAAAGGCGTAGCCAATGTATTGTTCTGCATTTTAAGTACTTTCAGAAATTCCTTTTCAGGGCCACAGTGGTGCATTTTATCGCAGGCATCATGGCATTTCCGTAAATTTTTACATTGAGCGAGGTCAATGACCATCACAAATCGCCTGCCGGGAATTCCATGCCGAGATTCGTCGGGCGAAATATTTACTTCAGGGATTGGCTTAAGATAGGCTATGTCGATTTCAACGATCTCGCCTTCCGGGGAAAGAAGTTTTACTTTTTCCCCTGTTTCTTCAACGCTGTCCACCTGGAAAGCATGAAGTGCTGTCACAGCACTGGACACCGCCGCAATGCCCAGGCCTTTTTTCAGGAAGTTCCTGCGGCTATTTTGATCTGTTGCTGTCATGATAGAAAAGTGATTTGGATAATGGAATGAAACGCGCTAAGATTTGCCTTTCTTCATCCATTCGAGAAGTTCTTGGTTGGATACTGGCACTGGCTTTCCGCACATAGGAGGAAGAAGCCGTTTTTCTACCAGTACCAATTTGCCGTCAGCGGTGAGCATTTTCACCATTTCCGGGGCATCCTCCTTGCCAGGCTGCAAAATATTACCGACTACAAGGCCGATAGCTACTCCGGCAGCAGCAACAGCCCCTGTTTCCAGGAAGTCGCGCCGCGAATTTTTTTTCTTTTTATCTTCCATTGTTTCAGCTTTTTCACTGTCAAAAATTAGCATAAAAGAAGATGGGGGGAATATCTTGGATAGCCAATAATCATCCCCCCATCGTTTAAGATATACTATCCCAAAGATCAATAGTTCGAGGCACGGGTTATGTTGAAACCTATCCGGAAATGTGATGCCGTTTGATAAGAAAAGTCGTTCCAGTTTTTATATGGATTCCTATCATTATACATATTATTTTCCTGGGGGATCAACCCATCAAAGTTCCCGATGAATATTTGAAAATTGTGACCACTGGTACTCATTTGCAACCCTAGGCTCATGTTTGGATTAGGATTATTCTGGTCATGTTGTGTGATCGGCTGATCCACATTGAAAATGATCGCCATGGACTCCTTCACTTTTGCCTGGATGCCAAATGAAATGGCAAAGTGGTCGTTTTTCATGGTTTTTACCGTTTGCAGATTGTAATGCGACAAACTGGGCGCTATCTGTACGGAAAGCCATTTATTAAATTTTCGGGCAATGATCAACTGATGGAAATAAGAAATTCGATCAGAAGGATGGTAGATGGTTATATCCTCTGCAGCGGATGGATTGATCGCCATATTACCGTAATAGGTTACAGAGACAGGCATACGCCATCCCTCATACTGTTTGAGCAATCCATATTTAGCACTGAAATCTAAAAGGAGATTCTTTTTGGAAAAACCAAAGCCCAGAGACAGCTTATCTATCGGAGCATAGGCAAAACCCAATCGGATATTAGATGGAGCGTACATGCCAAAAAGATCCTTAACTCCAATTCCCATCGTTCCGAAACGGTGCTGAATCTGAAATTCAAAAGTACCTTTAACCGGCACCATTACACTTTGATTGTCAAGGAGAAACGTACCCTCAAATGTGGATCTTACAGGCTTATCAGATGTAGCTTGTGATGCTGCTTCATCCTGAGCCATTACAGGAAGTGCTAACAAAAAAAGGCTGCATCCAAGGAAAAAATGGCGTAGAATAGGCAATTGCGTGGCAACACGCCATTGCGTGGTTTTATATGTGTTCATGACATCCCTTAATTTTAATGGTTTAGAAAGTCGAACAAAAACTGCTCGATGCGATGGACAGCCTTAATTAATCATTGTGGGCACCTTTGATCATCCAGGTCCTGATCAAGTCAATTTGCTGCTGAGTCAAGGCTCCATCCGGTGGCATGTCAATACCGCCTACCCCATTTAAAATGGCATCCAAAAGCACACTTTCATCCGGGAATGTAGTGTTGATAAAGTTTTCTGTCTTGCCATCTATCAAGGTTCCAACAGTCAGATCGTGGTAAGCGTGGCTAACATTGTCGAACAAAATTTCGGCTCTCAAGTCAGGCTTTTTTGTTCCGTCGTGGCACTGCTCCAAAGCACAATTTTGTGCAAGTATGGGCAATACGTGTGTATTGAAGGATACTTTTGCCGGATCAATTGTAACCGGCTCAGGTGGGTATTCGTAATAACAGGACTGAATCATTAGCATCATCCCGATTACGAAAGCGGTTTTAAATGTTATTTCTCGCATGGCTTCATTATTTTTTTAATGTTTTGAATTTCAGCATTGACTACCTTGCCCAATAGTATCGAATCAGGATATTCATCTTGACTACAACATTGTCAGCGATATTGGTCGTAACTAAACCATATTCACTGAGTGCTTTGAATTCAAACTGAGTGGTAAAGCCCTGAACCCAATAAGATTTTTTATAATCCGCTGCGCTTGGGAAATAGGTCTTACCAGAATAATTAAGCTGCATTTTCACCTCTTTGGTAACTCCGTGGAAAGTCATATCGCAAGTAGCAATATAACCGCCTTTATTGTCAAGCACCACACTTTTGCTGACCAACTTGGCTGTATCAGCAATGGTCCCAATGCCTAAACCAAATGTAGTACGCAGACAACCAGTATCGCGACCAGGTTCGCTGGTATTTACAGTGGAGAGCACCACAAAACCATTGAACTTGATTTGATCCGGCTTATCTCCGATAAAATCCAAGTGTGCATTAAAGGTATTAAACCGGCCTGTAAGCAAAGAACCAACACCTTTGTAGGGCGTTTCCCAACTTACATTAGAGTGGGATTTGTCAAACTCCCATTTTGTGTTTGTGGAAGAGACAGTGTCTTTCGAGTACTCAAAATTTCCAGGAATAATGTCCCCAACAACAACGTCTTCCCGAGTACAAGAGATAGAGTGAAAGACAAATGCGTAAATCATCATGCCCATCACCAAGGCCAAATAGAAACTAACCTTTTTCATAATAAAGTAGTTAAACGTTTGAAAAAATTTTTGAAAGCTCTGTTCAATTGTTTTTTCATAACGTATTGACAACTGAACGATACAAAATTCCGCCACAAAGCAGGCCTATATTATGATGCAAATCACCTTGCCAGATGATGTTTAGCAATGAAAAAAATGGGCAACACCCTCCTACAAGAGTATTGCCCATTGAACTATCCAAGCCATCTGGTAATCAGAGATTCCACAATCTGGTGATATTAAACCCAATCAAAAACTGTCCGTTTTTATAGTCGTTTTGATTGAAAACATTGTTCATCTGTGGAACTATGCTGTGGTAATTGCCGGCGAACACCTGGAAAGTATGCGCACTGGTATTCATCTCAATACCAAAGCAAATATTGGGGTAAGGATTGTTGGTTGGGTGAGCCGTAAGCGGCTGATCAGCCCCAACAATAATTGCCATAAGAGAGCTCACTTTGTAACGCACCATATAAGCCAGGGCAATGTGGGCATTCTTCATTTTGCTCTGCACCTCACCATTTTCATCTAAATAGCCTTCAACACTATTGAAGTAGGAGAGGCTGGGAGATACTTGTAAGGTCAATTTATCCGTAACTTTTCTGGCAATAATAAGTTGATGGAAGTATGACAAGCGATCAGTCCCTGTTCCAAAGAACTTTTTATCCCTCCCATCAATAGCTAAATTGGCAAAATAAGTAACACTCACTGGCATACCTCCTCCTTGCATTTGTTGTAGCAAAGCATATTTGAGGTTTACATCCCATTGCATACGATCCCTCGTAAGACCAAAACCTACATTTAATTTAGAGATCGGAGCATAATTAAACCCTAAGCGGATATTGCTCGGCGAATAAATTCCCCAAAGATCATCATAGCCATTATTCACCGTACCGAAACGGTGCTGGATATCCATTTCTAAGGTCCCTTTAATGGGCACCATCGTCGTCTGGTTATCCATAATCCAAATGCTTTCAAAGGTATTCTTAACAGGCTTTTTCGTTGTCATATCCGCTGTAGCCGCATCATCCTGTGCTGACAAACTGCCTCCCATTAAGCTTAGCAATAACAGCGCAAAAACGCTGTGCTTCCATAAAATCGGAAGGGTATGATTGATCGAATTATTCATGTTGCATTTTTTTAATTGTTGTGAGCACCTTGTTGAATCCAAGCGAGAATGGTCGCAGCGATTACTGGATCGGCACCTCCTATAGGCATCGCAGGTGTAATATTCCCGCTGACAAATCCATAGAGCTCGCTGTTTTTCAGATTACTTAGGTCCAGATAATCACTGGTGGTAAGCGAAGTATAAACTTTACCAGTGCTTAGATCGGGCGATATTCCGCCAGCTGCATGGCAACCACTGATGCTACAGTTTTTTTCGAAAATCGGAACGAGATCCGTAGCAAAACTGATGTCTTTAGTGATGACCAGATCCTGGTTTAAATCCACGGTCGTCCCCTTATAACATCCCGGAGCAAAAAAAACTGCGAGCGAAACAATGGCCAGCATTATTGCTATTCTTTTCTTAGTCATGATCATTAATTTTAGATGAACAAAAAGAGAAGAACAGACGGCTATTTATTAAATTTCAGTAATAAACCTGGTTTAAGTGCGTGTGCGGCATTCGCTTCTGAAAATGTTGCAAGACCGAAATGCTGGTCTTCAAGAGAAGAAAAATCAACATCCTGATTTTCCAGATCGCCCGTTTTCAGCGCACGCTTGATTTCTGCTACCCAGCCTGTACCAGTATGGTGTGCTTTTGCAATAATATCAGCCCGATTGCCCGTCATTGGAGAGATCAGGTTGGAAGTAATAACCTTCAGACCATCGCCACCGCCAACTTGCTGATAGTCAGTTCCGATATTTGGGTTTATTGTTCCGCCATTGTAGGTCAGCACACCAAGGCTATCCACAGCAGTTACTAATTTAGCTGTACCATCTACTGTTTCGCTAACCAAGATATAATTACGGCGTTCGGCATTTGGAACTACCCATTTTGGCACAGCCATGGTGGTTGTTTTCCCAGTGATGGTCAATGTTTGAGTGTTTGTAGTGGCACCGTCAGTCGTAGCTGTCTGCGTATCTCTTTTACGACCATTTCCATTGAGTACACCAAGCGCCCAATCCTGATATTCATCAGACAATTGTCCATAAGGAGCATCCTTCAAAAGGTGGTAGTGCCACATGTCAATTCGTTCGTTCTGATTGCTCGTCCAGTGGTTTCCACCAGTGGCCGGAAGCGTTTTGCCTGTAGCCGGATCAATGGATGCTACGTTAAGGTGGCAACTGGCATAGCAGGTTTTGGCAGTGAAGTCATAAGTCGAGATGTTCCAAAGGAAAGCCAATTTATCCTCATTGAAGGCATCCCGGGTTTTAAGACCTGTAGTGGCGTCAAACACCGGCGAATTGGCCTCCCGAGCCCAAACCTTTGTCGTTGGATTAAAAAACCATGGCCTGTCTACCAGACTTTCGGTTGGGTCGTCCCATTCCACGAGAAAGTAAATATTACTCTCGTCGTAGAGCGAACGAAGGGTTACGTTGCGTGTACTGCCAGCGTAACCTGCAAACAAATAGTTGCCAGGATTAGGTACTTGTGTTTCGACGTCCAATTTGGCTGCCTGATCCCAAACAGCATCTATTGTACCATCAATAGTAGGTGCGGTAGTGACCTTTGAAGAGAGGAGTTCATTTCCCGGAGCGGTGGTATCAGGAAATAATATCGTATCATCTTGCTTGCAATAAGACATGACAAACACAATCCCTATCAGTAGGGAAAATACCATTGCGAATTTACTTAAGTTCCTCATAATTTATGAATTATACGTTTGATGAAAGTTCCAAAAAAATAGGTACAAGTGGTTTTGTCGAAAAAATATGAAACTTGAACGGCTCAAAATTCCGGTTACATTGTTCGTTGAAATATGATGCACATCATATCGAAGGATGATTTAAGGCAAAAAACAAAAAACGGGCATCTCCCCTTTACCAGAGAGATGCCCGTTGTGCTGAATAACCC
>CANJPT010000068.1 GCA_947476195.1 Lewinellaceae bacterium
CACCGATTTTTCTACTGGTAAACTTTCTCCGGTAAGCACCGACTCATCTACCGAAAGATCGTGTTGTTCGAGCAATATGCCATCGGCCGGAATGCGCTCGCCTTCTTCAATACTGACCACATCATCTGGTACTAACGCTTCAGAAGGCAATTCTACCCATTCACCATCGCGCAAGACATGAACCTGCGCGCGGGTAAACCGGCGCAGGGCTTCCAGCGCCCGTTCACTTTTATTCTCCTGATACAACTCAATACCCGTTACAAACAAGATGGATACCACCATCATGATTGCTTCCGTGGTGTCACCGAGTATAAAATACAGGACACAGGCAACAGCGAGTAAAAGGAACATTGGCTCGGTCACAATATTCCGGATGCTGTCAAGGATCGGGTTTCGACGGGTGCCGTTGATTTCGTTTTTGCCAAAAATTTGTCGCTGATCTGCTGCTTCTGCGGTAGACAGTCCAGTAAATGGTGGTAGACCTATCGGCTGTGCCAGGGCTTCGACCTTAGGAGTTGGGTGGGGGGGCATAAAGAGACTTATAGAAAATTATTAAAACATATGCAGAAGCGTAATCAATATCCGGGAAAAGTACTCTTTCCAGCATCCTGATCAGATCTTGCGTAGACAAAATACCCACCAGCCTTCGGTCGCCTTCTATGACCGGGACAGCATGGAAATGCTTGGTTTTGAATATTCGCAGCGCATCTTCCACCGTGAGATTAAATAATGGTAAAAAAAGTATCGTTTTTGATTCGTAACAAAACGAACATGCGCTTAAAGCTTAGCTTCCCATGATACGCAAGTACAAATCCTCTACTTTCTGCCTGGCCCATGGAGTTTTGCGCAAAAATTTCAGACTAGAGTTGATACTTGGTTCATTTTTGAAGCAATTGATATCAATTTGTCTGGCCAATCCATCCCAACCATAGGCATCTAATAAGTACTCTAAAATTGTTTGTAAGGTTTTGCCGTGCAGGGGGTTGTTGCGTTGTTGATCCATAGTGAATAATATGTTTCAATCCGAATTTTGGAGGGTGAAATGACTGTAAACGCCAAGTTTAATCCCCACAAAAATAGGCAAATAAGCCATAAAAAGACCAGTTATTACTATTTTGATTAAAATCACCCTGCACCCTGACGCTCGTCATCTAAGGACTTTTTTCATAGTCCTCATCTTGTGGCCGATTCCAGCTAAAATGGGATTCTAATCGGACGTCATGAAAATCATGCTATTCTTAATTTTGGTGAGCCTACTGCTTGCGGCAGGCTTTTTAATTGCCTACCTGCGGGCCGCACGTGACGGGCAATTCGACGACGATTATACGCCTGCGATTCGAATGCTCTTCGATGGCACAATCCCTGACCCTACTCCGCAAAGGATTGAAAAAGAAATAAAACAACAAGACGAAGATCTAAATCCTTCTTTATGAGTAACACACAACAATTTCAGTACGACAACAAAATTGTGCGGGCCTTTGGAATGGCCTCTTTCATTTTTGGCATTGTCGGGATGCTGGTAGGGCTCATTCTTGCCTTACAGATCGTGTATCCCTCACTTAACTTCGGGCCTTGGCTGACTTTCGGTCGCCTGCGTCCATTGCACACCAACGCCGTTATTTTCGCCTTTGTTGGCAACGGCTTGTTCATGGGCATCTACTACTCCCTACAGCGCCTGCTAAAAGCCCGGATGTGGAGTGATACCCTTTCCTGGGTTCACTTTTGGAGTTGGCAGGTAGTCATTTTGCTCGCAGCCATTACATTGCCTTTAGGGTTAACAACGAGTGGCGAGTATTCGGAGTTGATTTGGCCACTTGATATCTTAATCACCCTGGTTTGGGTAATTTTTGGGGTCAACATGTTTGGCACCATCCTGACCCGTCGGGAAAGTCACCTGTACGTTGCGATATGGTTTTATATCGCCACTTGGGTGACCGTTGCAGTGCTGCACATCGTGCGAAGTCTGGAAATTCCAGTCACCCTTACGCAGAGCTACCCCATTTTTTCAGGGGTTCAGGAAGCCTTGGTGCAATGGTGGTATGGTCACAACGCGGTAGCGTTCTTCTTAACTACGCCTTACCTCGGTATGATGTATTATTTCATGCCAAAAGCTGCAAACCGCCCGGTTTATTCTTATAAACTATCCGTTATTCACTTCTGGGCATTGATCTTCATCTACATCTGGGCTGGTCCGCACCACTTGTTATACACTGCACTGCCTGATTGGGTTCAGTCACTTGGTACCGTATTTAGCATCATGCTGATAGCACCTTCGTGGGGTGGCATGCTGAACGGCCTGCTGACACTGCGTGGCGCATGGGACCGCGTTGCAAATGACCCGGTACTGAAATTCATGGTGGTTGCAGTGATTGCATATGGGATGGCTACTTTTGAAGGTCCGATGCTTTCCATCAAATCAGTAAACGCTATCAGCCACTTTACAGACTGGACCATTGCGCACGTGCACGTAGGTGCTTTGGGCTGGAATGGTTTCATGACTTTTGGGGTACTCTACTGGATATGGCCACGTATGTATCGTACCGAGTTGTATTCCAAGCAGTTGGCTAACGTCCACTTCTGGGTTGGAACCTTGGGCATTATTTTCTATGCGGTGCCTTTGTACTGGGCCGGATGGACACAAGCATTGATGTGGAAAGAATTTACGCCAGAGGGTACACTTGCCTGGGGCAACTTTTTGGACACCGTGAAGCAAATTATTCCAATGTACACCTTACGTATCGTAGGCGGCACCTTGTTCTTTACAGGTACCCTGCTGGGCGTTTACAATTTGTTCAAAACAGGTCAGCAAGGGTCGTTCATGGCAAATGAATCTGCAGAAGCACCTGCTCGTGAACGTCATCTGGTGGTACATGAAGGCGATTACTGGCACCGTTGGATCGAAGGAAGGCCAATGCAGATGTTATTATTCAGCACCATTCTGATCGCAATCGGTGGTATCGTTCAGATTCTTCCGATGGTGTTTGTTGAAAGTCAAATTCCAAAGATCTCAACGGTACAACCTTATACACCACTGGAGCTCACTGGTCGTGACCTTTATATCCGGGAAGGTTGTGTTGGCTGTCACTCTCAAATGGTTCGCCCATTCAGGGATGAGACCGAACGCTATGGCGAGTACTCCAAATCAGGCGAGTATATCTACGACCGTCCATTCCTATGGGGCAGTAAACGTACGGGACCAGATCTTTGGCGTGTAGGTGGCAAATACCCCGACAGCTGGCACTACAACCACATGATGGATCCAACCAGCATGTCGCCTGGATCTATAATGCCGGCATATCCGCACCTGTTAGAGGATAAGCTTGATCTGAGTGATTTGCCTGCAAAAATCAATGTATTACGTTCTCTGGGCACACCATATTCAAAGGACTTTGAAAAATATGCGATTACAAACGCTCAGGAGCAGGCGCAAAAAATCGGGAAAAACCTGGCTGGCCAAGGCGTGAAAGATGCACAAATAGAAGACAAAGAGATCGTGGCGATCATTGCTTACCTACAAAGATTGGGTACAGATATTAGAGTTAAGTCAAATTAATAGTTGTGGAAGTTGGGATGCTGTTCATCAGCATCCCAACACTTCAACCAATCTCAACGCATTCAAAAGTAAATACAATGTTCAAATATCTCCTTGAGTCGGTCGACGGTATTCAGTGGTTCGGAATTGGATCTCTGCTATTGTTCTTCTGTACCTTTTGCTTTGTAGCTATTCGCGCCTTCATCTCCAAAAAGGAGGATATGGATCGTATGGCCAATTTGCCTCTGGAGGACTAGTTTTTTACTGCTGGCCTTTGGGTTTACTTAATCAATCGGTGTTTTTGAAAAATATCGAGGTGTTGGATACCCGAACAGGACAGCAAAAAAATCTCTAAAACATGACATCGAAAAAATATCTTCCAATTTTATTTCTGCTCCTCACCGGTCTGACAACAAGCTGGGGGCAAGCAGTACAGGCTCCTGTCAATGCAAACGGGTTTTCAGACCTTATGTCTATGACCTTTTTCATTCTGGCAGCTGCCTTATTCGTGATCGTAATCGTGGTTGTGGTTCGGACCAATGCCTTGCTTACCAGACACCTGATCCGGCTTGAGTCAGAAAAGCATGGTATTTTATCTCCTATTGAAGGAGTACCGGCTATTGAAGAGGACTTTTTCTCTAAATTGCGCAAAAAATACTGGGAAAATCCAGTTCCAATTGAAAAAGAAGGTGATATTCTGCTTAGCCACGATCATGACGGCATCCGGGAGCTTGACAATCACTTGCCGCCTTGGTGGGTCAATATGTTCATCCTGACCGTCATCTGGGCTATAGGCTATATGTGGTACTATCACTGGGGCGGAAACGGCCAAAACCAGGAAGAAGAGTACAAATCGGAGGTAGCTGCCGCTAAAAAACAGATCGCTATTGCACTCGCTGGCAAAGCCAGTGGCGTAGATGAATCCACGGTAACGGTACTGACCGATGCAGCTTCGCTCAACGATGGACAAATGACCTTCAAATCGATATGTGCAGCTTGTCACGGTCAAAAAGGGGAGGGCATAGTTGGGCCGAATTTCACCGATGAATACTGGATTCACGGTGGCGGCATCAAAAATATGTTCAAAGTCATTAAGTACGGGGTGCCAGATAAGGGTATGATTGCATGGGGCGCTCAATTGAAACCCATTGAAATACAAAAGGTGGCCAGTTATATTCTGACCCTGAAAGGTACCAATCCCCCCAATTCGAAAGCACCACAGGGAGACATGTGGAAAGAAGAATCGGTAGCTGCTAAAGACACTACCAACGCAAAGTAAGCTTTAGTTAACGGAGGCTGTCTTACACATTTAAGACAGCCTCCGCTGCTAAAAAAACAGGAGCTATGAATCAGGATTTTCTCAATAACCCGATTGAAGATAACGAAGACTATCGCGACCACCTTGCTACGGTGGATGCGCGAGGTAAGCGCGTTTGGCTTTATCCTAAGAAGCCTTCAGGGCGTTATTATAACTGGCGAATCCTGGTAACAGTCGCTTTCCTTACTGTTTTTATTGCCATGCCATTCATTAAAGTGGATGGTGAGCAATTCCTATTGTTCAATGTCTTGGAACGCAAATTCATTCTGTTTGGTTTGCTGTTTACCCCACAGGATTTCCATTTGTTTGTGCTGGCGATGCTAACATTCATCGTGTTTATTATTTTGTTCACGGTGGTATTTGGAAGATTGTTTTGCGGTTGGGTATGTCCGCAGACGGTGTTTTTAGAAATGATTTTCAGAAAAATCGAGTACTGGATTGAGGGCGATGCCGGCGAACAACGCAAACTGGCAATTTCTCCCTGGACACCTGCGAAATTTCGAAAGAAAATTCTGAAACATAGCATCATTTATGGCCTTGCGCTGCTGTTTACCAATTTTTTTCTGGCCTACCTCATTAGCATGGACGAGGTACTTAAAATCATACGAGAGCCAATCGACCAACATTGGGGTGGTTTTGGAGCGATGCTGGTTTTTAGTATTGCTTTTTATAGCGTATTTGCTATTTTACGAGAACAGGTTTGCACTACGATTTGTCCCTATGGTCGCTTACAAAGTGTGCTGTTGGTAAAAGATTCTATTGTGGTTGCTTACGACCACGTACGAGGCGAACCTCGCACTAAATTAAAGAAAGAAAAAGGGGGCGAACTTCCAATATTCAAAGGTGGGGATTGTATTGATTGCAATCTTTGCGTTGCAGTATGTCCGACAGGCATTGATATTCGCAACGGAACTCAGCTTGAATGCACCAACTGTACGGCCTGTATGGATGCTTGTGATTCAATCATGCAAAAGGTCAACCGGCCATTGGGACTCGTTAGGTATGATTCGATGACAGGTATTGAGTCTGGTAAACGCAAGATATTTACTGCAAGGGTTTATGCCTATACTGCTGTATTGGTGGCGTTGCTGGTATTGGATATAATTCTCATCGCTCGGCGTGGTATTGTAGAAACCATTATTTTGCGTTCGCCTGGTCAGCTTTATCAGCAAAAAGACGATACCCATCTGACCAATTTGTATACCTATGTTCTAATCAATAAAACTACCCATGAACTGCCTGTGAAGTTTCAAATGGCCCTGCCTGGCCAACACATTCAAATGGTAGGCAAAGAACCTGGAAGTATTCCCAAAGGAGGTAAAATAGAAGGCGCATTTTTCGTCTTGATGGCTGAATACGAACTACAAGGTCGTAAAACACCCATTGTTATTGAGGTTTTGTCTGACGGTAAAAAAATAGATGAGGTCAAAACTAATTTTATGGGGATAAACGGTCCACTGCCTAAAATAGAAAAAGCGAACGAGGAGAAAAAAACGGAGGATGATTATGATGAGCACTCAAAAAAGAAGGGGAAAGATCATTGATGCTATTGAGTTAATCGCCAATTATTCAACTATATAAATCGCTAAATTTACAATAATATGAAATTCAATTGGGGTACCGGAATCGTAATCTTCTTTACTTTTTTTGCTGCGAGTATGACATTCGCGGTCGTATCTACCACACGTTATCCACCCCAGTTGGTGCAAAACGACTACTATACCCTCGACCTGAACTACCAGGATCGCGTAGAGAAAAAACAAAATACAGCGGCGCTCATGGCGGCTCCTCTGGTCGAATTTATTACCGCGAACAAAACAATCCAAGTAAAATTTCCCGATGGCATGGTCGCTGAAAGCGGGACCTCTAAATGCTACCGCTCCGCAACTACAAAGGAAGATTTTACAACTCAACTTGTGCATGCTTCAAAACAAGAGATTCCTGCTGAAGGACTAACCCCTGGACGCTGGCACGTCGAGTTAGATTGGTTAGATGCTGATGGTAAAAAGTATTTTTGGGAGACCGCAGTTGTTGTTCAATAAGTCTGGATAACGATGTTCGGATACCTGTAAATCTGACACTTGCTACTTCACTGTTGGAATAGTAGATGAAAATTGCGCAATTACATGATGACATAATGACCATACTAACCCCTGCACTGCTTCTCGGTCTGGCAGGCAGCCTACACTGTGTAGGTATGTGCGGCCCCTTGTTGCTTGCGCTTCCACTTGATGCGGCAGGTAAATGGCAGGTTTTGCGTCAAATGCTGGTGTACCACAGCGGCCGTATCCTGACTTATGCTGTATTAGGTGTGCTGTTCGGGCTGTTGGGCAAAGGTTTGGCTGTAGTTGGTTTTCAAAAGATACTTTCCGTCGGAGCTGGTGTTTTTATGCTCGGCATGGCAGTTATGGCCTGGCGATTCGAGCGTCTGGTGACCGCACTGCCTGGATTTAGTGTGTTCACAAACCGAGTAAAATCAGGCATAGGTAATCTGATGCGGTACAATCCAAATGGCAGTATATTTTCGATTGGCCTGCTTAATGGTTTGCTGCCCTGTGGGATGGTAT
The DNA here is from genome assembly GCA_947476195.1 of Lewinellaceae bacterium. Classification (GTDB taxonomy): domain Bacteria; phylum Bacteroidota; class Bacteroidia; order Chitinophagales; family Saprospiraceae; genus M3007. Next base: position 7,418 of record CANJPT010000068.1, read on the forward strand.
ATGCTTCCTTAGCTGGTGCTATCGCGACTACTGGAGGACCGGAAGGCGGCCTTTTTATGGCCTTGTTTGGTTTGGGGACTTTGCCATTGCTACTCATGGTGAGTGTATTGGGACAGTCGTTCAGCATGACTATTCGCCAAAAGATCAGGTTTGCACAACCAATTTTGCTGGGACTGGTGGGGATGTTGTTATTACAGCGTGGGTTGCATTTAGATTTGTCTCTGTTTGAGTCTGCAGTACCTAAGGCTGGCGTTGATTGCCACTGATATTTAAAATGAAACTTATGCCAAGCACTTTCCTAACCTGGTTTCCTCGAATTCTGACGTTCATATTTGCCGGGTTCATTTCTGTATTTGCGTTGGATGCCTTCGACGCCCAGTATTCGTTTCTACAGCAATTTGGACATTTTTTAATACACCTTATCCCCACTGCCGCTGTGTTAATCGCACTCCGGGTGGCTTGGTATCATCGTATTATCGGTGGGCTGGCCATCATGATGCTTGGAATGGTGTTTACCATTTACTTTTACACCTGGCGTCAAACCAGTTCGTTTCTGATGTTTTCCATGCCCTTGTTTGTTGCGGGGGTGTTGTTTATCTTTTCACGGTATAGTGAGTTGCAATCACGAAAAAATAAGACCTTGTAGTTTCTTATCGAAATCTTGCACGTTATATACCTAATTCATGCACAATATTCCACCAGAGCTTCTCCGGCGAGTTGAAGAAAAATTTGAGGCCATTGGCCAAAACCCCAAAACCCATCTTGAAGGATTGGTCTGGGCAAAACCTATTACATACTGGGATTATATTCAAACCGATGCGCTTCTGAATCTTCAGATTCAACGCACGATGCTACCCGATGAAATGGTGTTCATTGTGTATCACCAGATCAATGAGTTATTGTTCAAAATGATTCTCTGGGAAATCGAACAGGTGTCGTCATCTACGGAGCTTACTACAGCCTTTTTTGCCGAAAAGCTAACCCGGGTCAGCCGCTATTTTGATATGCTTTCCAGTTCCTTTGATATCATGGGCGATGGTATGGAAGTGGAGCAATATATGAAATTTCGCAACACACTTACCCCCGCCAGTGGTTTTCAAAGTGCTCAGTACCGGATGATAGAATTCTGTTCTACTGATCTGATCAATCTGATCGACTACCGATTTCGGGCCACCATTGATCGAAATACGCCCTATGAGCACGCATACGATCACCTTTACTGGCAGGCGGCAGGTAAAAATCATGCTACGGGAGAAAAAAATACCTTAATTCAGTTGTTTGAGAATCGGTACAAAGCGGAATTCATCCGCACGATGGAAGCCTATAATGAGAAAAATCTCTTGGCCAGATTCCGCTTGTTGCCAGCAGAAGATCGTGAAAACCCCGCTCTGGTGAACGCCATGCGCCATTACGATTATACTGTGAATATTACCTGGGTAATGGCACACTATAATGCTGCCCGCAAATACCTGGAAAGCAACGGCCCACCTGTTGAAGCTACCGGTGGGAGTGATTGGAAAAAGTACATGCTGCCAAAGTATCAGCGCCGGATCTTCTTTCCGGAGTTATGGAGTAAGGAGGAGTTGGAAAATTGGGGAGAAGGACTTGTTTGAGTGAATAATTGCGTTCAAAATACTTGCTTCATTGAAGTTTTTGAACACACTCAAGTTTTTTGAACTAGAGTGAAACAGGAGAGTATAGAACAGGAAAACAGGAAAATCGTGATAGAAGAAACGTGCTGATCAAGGATATGGGCATGCTTCTCTACGTTTAATTCTCCTGTTTTCCCGTTTAATCCTATTTTAAAAGCCCCTACACCCCCTCCGTTTTTGCCCCTTTCAAAACATAATACACCACATACCCAAAACAGATAAACGGCACCACCAGTGCCATCTTCATTCCACCAGAAACGGACAACAAGCCCGCAATAGGCGGCATCACCGCTCCACCTACGATGGCCATAATGACCAATGAAGATGCCAGCTTACTTTCTGCAGGCGCCATGCCTTTGGTCGATAGGGCGAATATGGTCGGAAACATAATGCTCTGGCAGAAATAGGTAAGCATCAGGCATAAAATACCGGTCAGGCCACCAGTCAGGAAAGCCAGGGCGACCAGAATGACAGCGGCAATACTATACCAGGAAACTACCCGACGAGCATCGAATTTTGTCATCAGGTAGGTGCCGATAAACCTGCCCAGCATGAAGAGTACCATGGCAAAAGAGGCATGGAAACCGGCCATTTTTTCGGGCGTCAGATTGGCATCATCTCCGATGATCCCGCGTATCAGATCTGCGTAGGAAGCTGCAATTCCCAGGTGTGTGTTCTGGGCGAAATCCATTTTAAAATCAACAAAATAGCCCCAGAGCGTGGCCTGAGCGCCCACGTTGGCGAATTGTGCCAACACACCCAGACTCAGGTGTTTATACTTGCGCAATAGTTCAAAAATGCCAACGCTTCCAGATGCCTGCTCTTCCTCCTGGCCTACTTCGGGCAATTTGGTAAAGGCAAAAAGCAAGGCCAGGGCTCCGACCAGTGCGGCAATCACCAGATAAGTACCCTGCACTGAAAGGGCTTCCGCAATGCGGGCCGCTTCAATTTGTTCGGGACTCATGGTACTGAGCAGTTCTGCCGTATATTCCGTTTTTGAAAAAATAAACAGGCTGCCAATGATAGGGCCCAAGATAATACTGATGCCATTAAAAGACTGCGCAAAATTGATGCGCCAGGCAGCTTCTTCTTTCGACCCCAGAACGGTGACATAAAGGTTGGCGGCAGTTTCCAAAAAGGCCAGACCTGAAGCAATCGTAAACAAGGCAAACAGGAAAAAGCCATACACCCGCCAATCTGCGGCAGGGTAAAACAAGAGAGCTCCTCCAGCATACAACATCAAACCAGCCAGGATTCCTTTTTTATATCCCCAGCGCCGCATAAAAATGCCTGCAGGGATTGCCATGACAAAATAGCCCAGGTAAAAGGCAGAATCTACGATGCCTGCCTGCCAGCGTTTTAGATCAAGGGCAAACTGGAAGTGACGAATAAGTGAGCCGTTCAGGCTGTTGGCGATGCCCCACATGAAGAATAAACTGCATACAAGGGCAAACGAAACTAAATAGGGATTGCGGGTAGTGTTGTTACTCATAAGAATTGCAAATAGGATAAAGATCGTGAATGCAAACGTACTCTAAATTTGAATATCAAAGATATTGAGTGCTTCTTGACAAAAAACCTTATTGTTGCATCTTGGGAGATTCCGATGGGATAGGAACCCATAAATTTTTAAAACGATGCAACACAAAGTCTTAAAAATAGCGCCGCAAGACAATGTACTCGTCGCTTTGCAGGATTTGTCTAAAGGTTATTCTGTTGATTTTCAAGGGATAAAGATCCAATTGCAGGATGACATTCAGGTCAAACACAAATTTGCACTTGCTCCGCTCGAAACTGGAGACCCTGTGCGTATGTATGGTGTATTGGTTGGCAAAGCCACAAGGTCAATACCCGCAGGTGGCCTGATTTCTACAGAAAATTTAAAACATGCCGCTGAAAACTTCGGTGTCCGGCAGGGCGAATACCGCTGGACGCCACCCGACTTTAGCCAGTTCATGGACCGGACGTTTCTGGGCTATTACCGTCCGGACGGACAAGTGGGTGTACGCAATTATTGGCTGGTGATTCCATTGGTTTTTTGTGAAAATCGGAATATTCTGGTCTTGAAAGATGCTTTTTTGAAAGAACTCGGCTACGCACAGCCTGATGTTTACCGGAATCAGCTCCGGGATCTCGCCCGGCATTATCAGGAGTATGGCACTACCGAGGGATTTCATTTTGAACAAAAAACGGACCGGAACCAAAGTCCACAGTTGTTTCAAAACGTAGACGGAATTAAGTTCCTGACCCATGAGAGCGGTTGTGGTGAAACCAGGGATGACTCTGAGAACCTTTGTGCCCTGCTTGCCGGGTACTGCGTTAATCCCAATGTGGCAGGTGTTACAGTACTCAGTCTTGGTTGCCAACATGCTCAGATCAACCTTTTTCGGGAGAAATTAGCCAAAAAAGATCCCGCTTTTGCAAAGCCCTTGCTATTTTTCGAACGCCAAAAATGGACCTCCGAATTTGAAATGCTCAGCGAAGCCACCCGGCAAACCTTTGAAGGTCTTGCTAAAATCAATACGTTGAAACGTCAACCTGCTTCGCTCAACCATCTAAGTATTGGCGTAAAATGTGGCGGCTCTGATGGCTTTTCAGGTATTTCCGCTAACCCCGCTGTCGGACATGCCGCCGATCTTGTGGCAGCCCTTGGCGGCAAGGTCCTTATGGCAGAATACCCCGAACTTTGTGGTGTGGAGCAGGAACTTATCAACCGCTGTGCATCGGACGAGGTAGCGAACCACTTTATTCAGCTCATGCGCGAGTATGCCCGCAGAGCAGAAGCAATTGGAGCGGGTTTTGATATGAATCCTTCTCCGGGTAATATCCGGGATGGGTTGATCACGGATGCGATCAAATCGGCCGGGGCCGCCAAAAAAGGAGGTAGTTCCCCCATAACAGATGCAATTGGTTATGGAGGATATGCCCGAAAAGCAGGCCTTAGCTTGGTATGTACACCTGGGAATGACGTACTTTCTACCACTGGCATGGCCGGCGCAGGTGCCACAATCCAACTTTTTACCACCGGACTTGGTACTGCCACGGGCAATCCCATCACCCCCATGGTCAAACTGGCTACCAATGATGATCTGGCCCGGCGCATGCCCGACATTATTGACCTCAATTGTGGCCCGATCATCACCGGTGAAAAAACTGTGGAGCAAATGGGCCAGGAAATACTTGATTATATAATCGCGCTCGCTTCCGGCGAATTCGATACGAAAGCCATTCAATTGGGCCAGGATGATTTTATGTTTTGGAAACGGGGTGTTTCGCTATAAACGGGACCACCCCAATGGATTTTTTGCGTCGCTGTCCCCTTGAATTATTTGCCAAAACCTTTAAAAAAGTAAAAAAACATGTTTGATTTATCCAATAAAATAGCCGTCGTCACCGGCGGCGGTAGCGGGATCGGGCTCGCGATCACCCAATTATTTGCCAAACAGGGTGCTATTGTACACATCCTCGAACTCAACGAAACCGCTGCGCTTGAGGCAGCAAAAGGTATCATGGCCTCCGGTGGCAAAGCGGTGGCCCATGCCTGTAATGTGGCCCTTCAATCTGAGGTAGATGCGGTATTTGAATCCATCGGGTTGCTGGACATTCTGGTCAATAACGCCGGAATTGCCCATATCGGCAACGTGGAAAATACCTCGGAGGCCGATTTTGATCGGTTGTTTTCGGTGAATGTAAAAGGGGTATACCATTGCATGCGCGCAGCAATCCCCCGGATGAAGGAGCAGGGTGGCGGAGTCATTCTCAACATGGCTTCTGTGGCTGCGCTGGTTGGCTTGTCAGACCGTTTTGCTTACTCTATGACCAAAGGGGCTGTACTGGCCATGAGCATCGCAGCGGCCAAAGATTATGTGAAGGAAAATATTCGTGTCAATACAATCTCCCCTGCGCGGGTGCATACGCCCTTTGTAGACGGATTCTTGGCTAAGAATTACCCCGGCAAAGAAGCTGAGATGTTTGAAAAACTATCTCAGACTCAGCCCGTTGGACGCATGGCCTCGCCCAATGAAATTGGCAGTTTGGCGCTCTACCTATGCTCAGATGAGGCCTCATTTATCACCGGAACGGATTATCCGATCGATGGTGGATTTGTTAAGTTAAATACTTGATCTTTATGAAGTTAATACGTTTTGGTATCCCAGGAAAAGAACGCCCTGGCATCCTGGATGCCGCCGGAAAGCGCCGCAGTGTCGCCCGTTTTTTCAAAGATTTTGATGAAAGGTTCTTTGAAACAGATGGCCTTTCCAGGCTTCAGCATCTTTTGGAAAACAGAGCAGATTTGCCCATAGTACCGGAAAAAGTACGGTGGGCGGCTCCACTCGGACGGCCTTCCAAAATCGTTTGTATTGGATTGAATTACGCCCGCCACGCTGCCGAGTCTGGTATGTCAATCCCTCCGGAGCCGGTTGTTTTTTTTAAATCTACTACTGCCATTTGTGGGCCAAACGACGCATTGATCCTTCCTAAAAATTCCCAAAAAACGGATTGGGAAGTCGAACTGGCTTTCATGATTGGGAAAAAAGCCAGTTATGTTTCTGAAGCAGAAGCCATGGACTACCTGGCGGGCTACTTGCTTCATAACGACTATTCAGAGCGCGAATTCCAAATGGAGCGCAGCGGACAGTGGGTCAAAGGCAAAAGCTGTGATAGTTTCGCTCCCCTAGGACCAACTCTGGTCACGAAGGATGAGATTCCAGATCCGCACAACTTGCCGCTTTGGCTTACTGTGAATGGGGAACGGCTGCAAGATTCAAACACCAACGATATGGTGTATAAGATCCCATTTCTGATCCATTACCTAAGCCAGTTTATGACACTACTTCCAGGTGATGTCGTATCTACCGGAACTCCTTTTGGCGTCGGATTAGGTTTTAGCCCGCCTCGATATTTAAAGGCCGGTGATGTGGTGGAATTGGGTATTGAGGGCTTGGGAGTGCAACGGCAGGTGGCCGTCAACTATTCGGGATTGTCGTCTGCACCGTAAGGGCAATCCTACTCATGACTTCAGTCTCGGGCCTGTTGCTGATTCGCTGAACAGATTTATCGATTTTTAGCATAAAACCGATAAATTACTTGGGTTTTATCTGTTGGTGCGCAAACCCACGACCGAAGTAGTGGGTTTATTAATCTGTTTATGTTTCTGATATGGATTTAAACTTACATAACAAGGTCATCATTGTTACAGGCGGTGCAAAAGGCATCGGGGAGGGCATTGCCATAGTACTTGCAGCGGAAGGTGCTATTGTGGCTATTGTTGGAAGGAACGAGCTGGATAATGCCAAAGTAGTACAAAAGATCCGCGCAGCAAATGGTCAGGCTTTTTCTGTTTTTGCAGAATTGACCCAGCCTGAGGACTGTAAAAGTGCCATTGAAAAGGTCATCCAACAACAGGGCCGGATAGATGGTCTGGTCAACAATGCAGGTATAAACGATGGGGTAGGGTTGGAGCATGGTAATTATGAACGTTTCATGGCTTCGCTGCACAGCAATCTGGTGCACTATTATCTTATGGCACAATATGCTTTGCCCTATTTGAAAATATCAAAGGGGCCTATTGTCAATATTGGTTCCAAAACAGCTGAAACCGGACAAGGTGGCACCTCAGCTTATGCAGCCAGCAATGGTGGCCGCAATGCACTTACCCGTGAATGGGCAGTTGAATTATTGCCTTATAGCATCCGGGTTAATGCCGTAATGGTTGCTGAATGCTACACTCCTTTGTATGAAAAATGGATACAAACGCTGCCAGATCCAGAAGCTACCCTACAAAAGATCACCGAAAGGATCCCCTTTGAACACCGCATGACCACTGCCCAGGAGATTGCCAATATGGTGGCCTTTTTGTTGTCCGACAGATCCAGTCACACCACCGGGCAACTGATTCATGTAGACGGTGGGTATGTTCATTTAGATCGGTCAATTTAAACGGTAATAACGCTTTTCTTATGTTTGAAAAAGGTTCCTTTGGTTACGACCTGGATTTCTTAAAAAAGCATCACCCCAACCTCGTTTTGCTGAGCGATGAAGCTCAACAAGCACAATTAATCGTGTTGCCTGCTTATCAGGGTCGGGCAATGACAAGCACCTTGGAGGGACCTTCCGGAGTGAGTTTTGGATGGGTGAACCATGAGCTTATTGCATCTGGCCTGCCCGCCGAACATATGCATGTCTTTGGCGGCGAGGACCGGTTCTGGATGGGGCCGGAAGGCGGACAGTTTTCCATCTTTTTTAAAAATGGTGTGCCTTTCAATTTCGAACATTGGCTTGTTCCAAAGGAATTAGATACCGAGCCATTCCAATTGGTTGCATCGACACAGACAGAGGCCCGATTGCAAAGGGCCATGTGCCTGGAAAACTATTCAGGTACGGTTTTCGAAATTGCCGTGCAACGCAACATCAGACTTTTGGGTAGAGCTGAAATAGAAAATGCCATTGGAGTACCATTGGACCCAAGCTTGAAAGCAGTTTGTTTTGAGTCGGAAAATATCCTGACCAATTCAGGTTTAAAGGCCTGGGATAAGAATTCCGGGTTACTATCTATCTGGATTGCCAGTATGCTGAATGCCGCTCCTCGTACCACAGTCGCGATCCCATACCAGCAAGGGGATGTTCAGACCTTGGGCAAGATCGTTACGGACGATTACTTTGGAAAGATTCCTTCTGAGCGCCTATTGGTGGAGAATGGACTGATACTTTTCAAGGCAGATGGTAAACAAAGAGGCAAACTTGGTATTGCTCCAGGCCGTGCATTACCGATTGCTGCTGCCTGGGATGCTGAAAATGGGGTTCTGACCCTGGCACAATTCAGTGTTCCCTCGGGAGCTATGGATTATGTAAATTCCTTGTGGGAGCTACAGGAAGAGCCTTTTGCCGGTGATGTGATCAATTCCTACAACGATGGTCCCAACGATACGGGCAATCAAATGGGGGCGTTTTATGAATTGGAAAGTTCCTCGCCGGCGGCAGCGCTTCAGCCGAATGAAAGTATTACACATTTTCATCGCACGATTCACCTGAATGGCCCTTTTGTAGTACTGGAAACGGTTGCAAAACAACTATTGAACGCAAGCCTGGAAAGAATGGAGCAGCTACTTTAAACTGGTACAGTTTATGGAAAATCCACCCCTTGGCCCGTTTCATGGGATAGATTAGCCTGTTGGCGCAAAAAAGTGCTTCGGTGTTTGACCACTTAAGCATCCAAATAATTTGCAGATGAATTTATAAAAAGGCCCACAGTGTTTTAAAACCAGATACCAGGCAAAAAACGACCTAAACCTCTGGATCATTGAGTGTCAGTCCCATCGGAGCGCACTATTTTCTGGTAACCAGTGGTAACATGTTATTTATCACCCATTCCGTAACAAGAAAAAAATTTCAAAAATGACCATAGATGCCCATCAGCATTTTTGGAAATTCGACCCTGTTCGTCACAGTTGGATCGATGACAACATGCGCATTTTGCAACGGGACTTTTTGCCGGAGGAACTGGGCCAAGTCTTGAACCAGAATGGTGTGGATGGTTGTATTGCTGTTCAGGCAGATCAATCAGAGGCGGAAACACATTTTCTTCTGGAACTGGCGGATGCCAATGACTTTATCAGGGGCGTAACTGGTTGGGTGGACCTGCAGGCCACTAACCTTTCGGATCGACTTGACCATTTTGCTCAATTCCCGAAACTGAAAGGGTTTCGGCATATTTTGCAAGGAGAAAAGCCGGAGTTTATGTTGCAGCCTAATTTTATTCATGGCCTCCAGGAATTGGGACGTCGAGGGCTGACCTTTGATATTCTGATATTCCCCAAACACCTGTCAGCAGTCAAAATATTGTTGAAAAATTGTTGTAACCAGCCCTTTGTGCTCGATCACATGGCCAAACCCTATATTCGAAGGGGCTTGATCCGACAATGGGAAAAGGACCTTCGCGTACTTGCCAGGCATGAAAACCTGTGCTGTAAAGTCTCGGGCTTAGTTACAGAGGCAAATTGGGCAACCTGGAAGCAGGGTGATTTCAGGCCTTATCTGGAGGTTGCTTTTGAGGCCTTCGGCAGTCAACGGTTGATATATGGGTCGGATTGGCCGGTTTGTCTGGTGGCTGCAGCATATGCGGCCCAAAAGGGCATACTGGAAAATTACCTGAATCAATTTTCTTCGTCGGAGCAGGCTGGTTTTTGGTGGAAAAATGCTGCGCGATTTTTTGGGGTTTAGTTTATGGCCTTAGGGCGGATTCCGAAATTTGATTTTGGCCTTCAATCGGCAAATTTCATTCAACATTATCCTACTTTAAGCGCTACGCTGGATAGTCGACCGTATTTGACTGCAAAAAGGGAAGGATTAAATTTATGTTGTATGACAGCAAGTATTAAAAGGTGTACAATTTACCCGCTACATTTCCAGGATCCAGTACTTAGGATTGCTTACCCCGGCAGATGGAGAAGCCTAAACCTATCAAAAACAATGTACTTCTCTTGGCGCTATGGTTTCTTTCGAAATAAAGGGCGGAGAGCCCTAAGCGTTTGCCTATTCGAATCATTTAAAATTGGTCAAACTCGCGTTCAGCTTGGGTAGTACCGAATCGCTGGCACAACACCCGGCCCAGACTACTGGACATTTTCTAAAATCGAGACCTATAAGGTTTTCAAAAACCTTATAGGTCTGGGGACAAAACAAAAATGTCCAGTAGTATGCACCCGGCCTCCATGACCCACGCAGGGGTGGCATCAGAAGACAAACTGGCTTATGGCATTGTGGATAGCCTGGTTCGGTTGTCGGTTGGCGTAGAAAATGTGGAGGAATTGTGGTGGGATCTGGAGCAAGCTTTAGAGTAGTCAAAAGCATAATCAGCTTTAGGATGAGTTGTCCTCCCTTGCAGGTCCGATAAGTCCTTCCGGAAGTGCTGCGTAGGTTTAAAAATGCTTGAAATACTCAAACGGCTCCCTACAATCTTTACAAGAATACAATGATTTGCACGCAGTAGCACCAAACTGACTCACCAGAGAGGTGTTTTTTGAATCACAACGTGGACAGGGAACTATTGGTGGCAGTGCAAAGGGATCATCGCTAATCGTTTCATTTACTGGTGGCGCAATGCCATAGCGGCGAAGTTTTTCCTTGACTTCGGCACTAAGCCAATTGGTGGTCCAGGCGGGTGCATACACCGTTTTTATTTCTACCTGGTCAAAACCCTGATCGTGCATGGCCGCCTTGATCTCTGCTACAAACAAATTCATGGCAGGACAACCGGTATAAGTTGGGGTAATGAGAATCTCCAGGGTCGTCCCATTATAACGGACACTTCGTACCACGCCTAAGTCTAAAATGCTGATCACGGGAATTTCCGGATCAGGAATCAGCCCGAGCCGTTCCCAAACAAGTTCTTCAATGCCAACATAATCTGGATACATAGCCTGATTTACCATTTTGCATCTGGGTAGGTTCGTTGTAAATATTGCATATCAGCAAGTAAAGGGCCCAAGTGTTCTGTATGAGTAGTATAGCTTTCCACAAAATCGTCTGATGGCCTACGAAGACCTGCTTTTGTAATCACGCGAATGATCTGTACGGTCCAATCCATCGCCAATTCTTCAGGATCTGGTGCAATGCCTTGTGCTGACAACAGCGTCTCAAAGGGTTTTGCAGTCAATATTTCGGGAGTGTATCTCCACAGGTTGTTGAATGCCTGCTGGATACGGCGGTGACTTTCAGCAGTGCCCAAACCAAGGCGATGTACCCATGCTGACGTATGCCGCTGGTGATAAATGGACTCTTTCAAAAAGCGCCCAGCCATACCGGCTATCATTGCGTTTGTGCTCTTTTGTAATTTAGGATAGAGCAGACATTGGTAAACATCTACCATGAATTGCCTTGCGATCACATAAGCGAAATCAGTATTGGGCTGCTCCACGAGTTTCCAATTGCTGAATGCATCTACGGAACGTAGATAACTCAGGTCATCTTCCGAACGGCCCTTGCCCTCGATTTCTCCAGCGTATTTCAGCAGCGCTTCCGCCTGACCGATGTGGTCGAGCGCAAAATTGGTCAGGGCAATATCTTCTTCCAGCATAGGACCCCGGCTGCACATCTCAGACAGCCGATGCCCAAGAATCAGGTTATTATCGCCCAATTGAAGACAGTATTGAAACAAAGCCGGTTGCATATCCATAATTATAAATTCGTTACTCCCTCAGGAATTTCGTAAAAAGTTGGGTGACGATAGACTTTATCGTCAGAAGGATCAAAGAACGGGGCTCCATCGCCTGGGCTTACGGCTATAATTTCGCTGGCTGGTACGACCCAGAGTCCGCTGGGTTTGTCACGACGCGTGTAGAGGTCTCGTGCATGGTCCAAGGCCATTTCCTTGTCAAATGCATGCAGACTGCCTACATGTTGGTATGGTTGGCCACTCTTTTTCTGGGTAAAGACTTCCCAGACGGAACCATGTGAACTATTTGATTGTAACATAATTATGGTGGGTTGTTGAATGTCTTTATTTGGGGGTACCGAAACGTGGTATTCATTCTTAAGGTCAGGAAAATTTGGATTTTAAATTTTAAATCCCCCAATTTCCGTTCAACCAATAATTAGACTTCTTTCCTGGTCGCATACGCCGCAGCTGCCTCCCGTACCCAAGCCCCTTCTGCATGTACATTTTTATGATGTTCCATACGCTCACGGTTGCAGGGCCCGTCTCCGTTAATGACCTTATTGAACTCTTCCCAGTTGATCTCAGCGGTGTCATAATGACCGCTTGCTTCATTCCAGCATAGTTTTGGGTCCGGAATCTTCAGTCCTAAAAACTCCGCCTGTGGTGCCGTTTTGTCAATAAACCGCTGTCTTAACTCGTCGTTGCTGGCGCGTTTTATTTTCCAAAGCATGCCTTTCGTTGTGCGAGACGATTGGTTGTCATGTGGGCCAAACATCATCAGAGCCGGCCACCACCAGCGATTGAGGGCATCCTGTGCCATTTCATGTTGATCGGGTGTGCCTTTGACCATTTTTAGCATAATCTCATAGCCTTGGCGCTGGTGGAAACTTTCCTCGTTGCAGATCCGGAGCATAGCGCGGGAATACGGACCGAAAGAAGTGCGGCGCAGGGAAAGTTGGTTGGTCACAGCCGCTCCGTCCACCAGCCATCCAATTGCGCCAATGTCGGCCCAATTGAGGGTAGGGTAGTTGAATACGCTGGAATACTTGGCTTTCCCGGCGTGAAGCTGCTCGATCATTTCGTCGCGACTGATGCCCAGGGTCTCGGCAGCGCTGTAGAGATATAGACCATGCCCGCCTTCATCCTGTATCTTGGCGAGCAGGATTTTTTTGGCGCGCAGCGTTGGGGCCCGGGTTATCCAGTTGCCTTCCGGCTGCATTCCAATGACCTCTGAATGCGCGTGCTGACTGATCTGCCGTATGTTGTGCAACCGATAGTCATCAGGCATCCAATCCTTGGGTTCTATCTTTTCTTCAGCATCGATATACTGTTGAAATTCGTGCAGTTTTTTTTGAAATTCCATAATAAAGCTTTTTGGATTTGCGATTTAATATTTACGATTATTTTGATTTATTCAAAGCCCAAAACAAGCACTTTCCGAAATCAAAAAAATCGTAAATCGTAAATCGTATATCGTAAATTAAAGCGTACCCCGCCGCCGCTGTTCGTCTTCAATAGATTCAAAAAGTGCTTTAAAATTGCCTTTTCCAAATGATTTGGCCCCTTTTCGTTGAATGATCTCAAAAAACATGGTGGGACGGTCTTCCACAGGCTTCGTGAAGATCTGGAGCAAATACCCTTCTTCATCGCGGTCCACCATGATGCCCAGGTCTTTAAGTTTCATCAGATTTTCATCAATAATCCCGACGCGGTCGCCTACCGTATCGTAGTAAGCGCCAGGCACATGCAGAAACTCAACGCCTCGCTTACGCATTTCACTGACAGTGAATACGATATCATCCGTTGCAACGGCTATATGCTGGCAACCTGCGCCTTCGTAAAACTCGAGATATTCCTCAATTTGTGATTTCTTCTTGCCTTCTGCCGGTTCATTGATTGGAAATTTGATGCGGCCATTGCCATTGGTCATCACCTTCGACATGAGTGCGGAGTATTCTGTTGAAATGTCCTTGTCGTCGAAGGAGATCAGATTGGCAAAGCCCATGACCTCGTTGTAGAACTTGGCCCACACATTCATTTGATTCCAACCCACATTACCTACCATGTGGTCAATATATTTCAATCCGGTTTCCGTAGGGTTATATTCGGATCCCAAGGACTCATAGCCGGGCAGGAATACCCCCTTATAATTTTTACGCTCCACAAAAATGTGCACGGTATCTCCGTAAGTATGAATGCCGGATCGAACTACTTCCCCGTATTCATCGTGTTCAAAAATCGGTTCCAGGTAAGGCTTTGCACCGCGCTGGGTAGTTTCGTGAAATGCTGCGGTGGCGTCTTCTACCCATAATGCGATGACTTTTACGCCATCCCCATGGTGTTTGATATGCTCAGAAATCGGAGAATGAGAAGTGAGTGGCGTAGTGAGTACCAGCCTGATCTTATCCTGTGCCAGTACATAAGAGGTGCGGTCCCTTACACCTGTTTCCAGACCGGCATAGGCCAAGGACTGGAAACCAAAAGCTGTCTTGTAGAAATGCGCGGCCTGTTTGGCGTTTCCGACATAAAGCTCGACATAATCGGTCCCCAACAAGGGCAGAAAATCTTCGGCCTCTGTGAATATTTTTTGGAGGCCGTAGTTATAGTTTTGGATGCCAGTAAGTGTGGACATATTTTGAATATATTAATTGAAACAATGGTTCGATTGGCTCTAAGGCATTGGTATGGGTAGTTTTCCGGGAGGAGAAAAAGTCACCACTTCGTAGGTCCATTCCTTTTGCAAGTTATTGATCTGACGTAAGGCGGTAGAAAGTATTAAAGGGAAAAGTATAGCCTGCATCCCCAGACCAACGCCCATGAGACTGGGTCCGTACTTTAACCCCGGTCCGCTGATTTTCCCCTGTTTTGGGAAAAAACCTGCAATTGAAGCGATAAGCCCCAAAAAAAGGACCAGATAACCTAGGATAAGTGTACCCCAGGCCACCTGGCGCATTTTTAGGGGGCGAGTTTTCAAATCTCTGATTTGTTCCAAGGGAATCACTGAATGGTTTTTCAAAATTAACGCTTCGTCTTTGATCTCACCAATGCTGCCCCTGAAGCGATGTAACCCTTTATTCGGATCAATTCTATCTCCCTTAATAAAATCGCCAGGATTAAGGGTATAGGTCAGGTTTTTCGAAGTATTGTGCAAAACAATGACCTTCTCCTCCTGCGCTAACGTTGTGCTGATTAGTCCAAAAAACAAAGCCAGAAATAAGAATATTTTTAGCATAATCTTTTGATAAACAATTTTTTATCAGATAATTCTCAATTGTTTAGCATTGCTTTTTCGGGCTGGTTAGCATCCCTGTTTAAATGCTGATCAATGGCTCTGGTTATTCCAGCCAGGATTTGTAGTAATCTTCTACTTCCATGTTCATTGCCTGCTGCGTGATCTTCATCGGTTTGAAAGGATCAATCATGACGGCCAATTCCTCTGTGGAGGTTTTTCCGATGCTACGCTCGATGGCACCCGGGTGCGGGCCATGCGGAAGACCTCCAGGGTGGAGTGTCAGTTGACCTTTCTGGATATTATTTCTCGACATAAAATCACCGTCCACATAGTATAGGATCTCGTCGGAATCAATGTTGCTATGGTGGTAAGGCGCTGGTATGGACTTGGGGTGATAGTCGTATAAGCGCGGCACAAATGAACAGACCACAAAACCAGCAGCTTCAAATTGCTGGTGTATGGGCGGCGGCATGTGTAGACGGCCGGTGATGGGTTCAAAGTCAAAAATAGACATGGCCCAAGGGTAATGGTTGCCGTCCCAGCCCACCAGATCGAATGGATGTGTAGCGTAGACATAAGGGTAGATCATACCCTGTTTTTTGATCTTTACCAAAAAGTCGCCGTGCTCGTCGTGGGTTTCCAGCTCTTTGGGTAATTTAAAATCACGTTCGCAAAACGGCGCATGCTCCAGCATTTGTCCGTACTGATTTCGGTATCGTCCAGGAATTTCAATCGGGCTGAACGACTCGATATACAACAAGCGGTTTTGATTGCTCAGGAAATGGATCTTATAAATTGTACCCCTGGGAATAACGATGTAATCGCCATATTGAAAAGGGATCTGCCCGTACATAGTCTCCAGCCATCCATGTCCTTTGTGGACAAAGATCATTTCATCCGCATCCGCATTTTTAAAAAAGTAATCTCGGGTACTATCATTTGGAGCAGCGAGGCCAATATGTAGGTCATTATTGACAAATAAGGTTTTTCGGCTTTCCAGATAGTCGTTCACAGGAGGCAAATCAAAGCCTTTGAAACTGAGTGCGGAGAGATTCTTATCGATTGCAATTACAGGCTCCACCGAATACGGAGTGCCTTTTTCCTTTACGATCGTAGGTGGATAAAGGTGATATACCAGCGATGAAACCCCTGAAAAGCCTTGAGTGCCAACGAGTTCTTCCTGATAAAGCACTCCGGCATGGTTGCGGAACTGGGTGTGTCGTTTGTGTGGGATCTTGCCAGCGTGGTGGTAAACAGGCATAGTATGGATTTTTTCCAACGAAGGTCGCTTGTGCCTGCTGCTGCGGAAATGACTTGGGTCATTGAGTGAATTGATTTATGTCATTTCAGGCTCGATTAATCCTTTCTACCATACTCCCATAATCAGTCTTTGGACTGATCTATATCCTTGTATTGGCACCTAATTGATACATACTTTTGTAAAAAATGAAGGATATGAAAAACGCAACCTACGCGATTCCCCCATCCTTCCAAACAAAACCTCCCATCGGGGTAGCTGCCGAATCTGATCATCAAACCAGTGCGCCGGATAGTAGTGCACTTAAAAATCATACCGTAAGGCAGAGCTCACGGTCCGTACAGAAGGGAATTCAGCTTCCGATGATTCCTTTTTACGTACGCAACAATGCGTCAGATTTGCAGGAGTTTTTGATTTATTAGGCATAGATTATACAATTGCTTTCTAAACCTGGTTGGCGACACCCCAAACCGCTTCGAAAAGGCTCGGGAGAAGTAGTCAGGGTCTTCAAAGCCGCATTCGTAAGCGACTTCGGAAACCTGAAGCGAGCTGTTGAGTAATTGTTTTGCCCTATCCATTCGAATACTGACGATTACTTCAATCGTAGATTTACCCGTGATTGCGGTGACCTTGCGGTATAGGTTGCTGGAGCTCATCCCAACATCTCTACACAGTTTTGGAACCGAATATTGGGCATCGAATGCCTTTTCTGCCAGGACCTCGTAAAGTTGGCTGATGAATGCTTCTTCCACCGAAGGAACCTGGTTCCTGAAGTTCACCGTAGTATTTTGGATGGGCGTTGGAGATAATTGATTCAGCATAATGAATGTTTCGTTTACACTTGCTGCCAATGCAGGATCTGCAGAATTAAGGCAGAAAGTTTGAAGGTGAGATGATTTTATGCTTATCCGATCGGACTTACTGGTGCCGAATAATAAAATTCACAAAGGCATTGTAGTAGGCATCCTGCTCTTCAAAATGGTGCGCACTTTTTTCAAAGATCAACATCTGTTTATCCGAAGAGC
>CANJPT010000069.1 GCA_947476195.1 Lewinellaceae bacterium
CACAGATTGCATATTAGTAATCGTCCCACAAGCATTGGTAGCACTTAGCATTACTGGATAAGTTCCATCCATCGCATAAATATGAGATGGATTTGCTACTGTACTGGTGTCACCATCCCCAAAATCCCAGGTGTAAGAAGTTCCACCCATGGAGGCATTTGAAAAGGTAACATTAAGGCCATTGGCACTACTGGCAAATCCGACAGTAGGGGTCGTTTGTACATGGATATCATTGGTAAGAATCAACGTATCACTCCCGGAGGCGTTGCCGGCGATCAGCGAAACCATGTAAGTACCTGGTGTGGAAAAAATAACGACCGGGTTTTTAACGATCGAGGTGTCTGGAATTCCTCCCGGGAAACGCCAGAAGAAGATGTTGGCATTTGGAGTGGACGTATTGTTGAACTTTACCGTAAGCGGGGCACACCCTGTGGTGGATATTGCGGTGAAATTTGCTTTAGGATTGGTTATTACTTCAACCATTTGCGTATCTCTGACCATACCGCAGTCATTGATCGCCTGCATGATCACGGTGTAATTAAGTATGGTGTCAAGTGCTGGATAATTATGAACTGGATTAGCAACTAAACTGCTGTCTCCATCCCCAAAGGTCCATAAATAGGAAGTAGCTCCTGTAGAAGTGTTGGCAAAAGAAACGGTTGTATCGTTGCTTACAGCATACGTAAAGCCAGGTTTCGGAACCGTATTTACCGTGATATTGCTGGTTGCGGTACTACTTCCATTTATATTGGTAGCCGTTAAGGTCACCGTATAAATACCAGCAGTATCATAAACAACCGCTGGATTAATAGCCGTAGACGTTGCAGGATTCCCCCCCGGAAACACCCAGCTATAGGAGATTGCACCAGTAGAATTATTGGTAAAATTAACCGACAACGGAACACAGCCATCCAAAGGATTTACCGTAAAGGATGCTATTGGTGGAACTGTGGATACAAGGGTAAGGCTTTGGGTTTTGGTACTACTGCCACACATATTGGTTGCGGTAAGCACCAAACTATAAGTTCCTGAAGCAGCATAAGTATGGACTGGATTGCTCAGCGAACTGGTATTCCCGTCTCCAAAACTCCATAAAAAAGAATCAGCATTCCCAATCGTTTTATTGGTGCATGTGACCGTAGAGCCATTTATAGCTGTTGTGAAATTTGCGGTAGGTATAGCCTTAACCGTAATATAATTCGTTTGCGTAAAAGTATGTGAACCAGACGTGTTGGTTGCCTTTAATGTAATAGAATAGGTTCCAGCAATGCTGTAAATAACCGTTGGGTTTGCTTGACTGGACGAAGAAGGTGTCCCCCCGGGAAAAGTCCAAAGAAAATTAGTTGCATTATACGAGGACTGATTTTCCATTGTTACCACCAGTGCGGAGCAACCTGTTGTAGGACTGGCCACAAAATTGGCGACGGGCGCTGTGATAACCAGCATGGACTTCGTTGAGATGCCACATGGATTGGTAGCTGTGAGGACTACTACATAATTACCAACGTCTACATATTCATGTATTGGATTTGCTTCACTGCTATGAAAACCATCCCCGAAGTCCCAATCGTATGAGGTTGCATTAACCGAAGTATTGGTAAAAGTAACATTGAAATTAATTACCGCATAATTGAAATTTGCAACAGGAAGTGGTTGAATATCAATAGTTTGAGTCAGCGAATTTGACCCTCCCTGTCCTGTAATGGTAAGGGTTGCATTTTTAGCTCCAGGCGAATTCCAGGTCACCGTAGGATTCTGGAGGTTTGAAGTGGGAGGAATTCCGCCTCCGAACGTCCAGGCCCATTTTGTAATGTTACCGGATGAAAGGTCTGTAAAATTTACAGCCTGATTTTGACAGGTGGGGTCAGGCATCCAGTCAAACCCGGCAATCAATGGTGGATATGGCCCACAGGCAGTAAGACAACCGCTGTTGATCTTGCTTTGCATGTATGCATTAACGGCATCTGATGACTGCTGACTCCAGGTATTAGCCAGTGAGACATACGGACACATAATAAAATCAGGTGGGCAGTTTGAGTCGTGACCGCTTCCAAAATTGTGTCCAATTTCATGGGAAGTCATGCAACGAAGCCATTCAGCATTGGTTGTATGGTCCCGCAAGCAATGGTATTTGGCATTGTTGCATATTCCATTAAGATAAGCAACGCCCGCCACCCCATTACTAAACATCCGATTGGTCCAAAGCTCTCCATTGTCAAAATTTACGCCAAAACCTCCATTGTTACCCCAATCCCGAAAGCTACCGAGCAACACGTCGGGATCTGTGGAATTAGTCCAGGGATCTGAACCGGAAACCACGAACTGCGTAACAATAACGAATTCGAGGTTGTGATCAAAACTACCGTAATAATCTACCTGCACATCGTTGATAACACCAACATTATGGTTTTCAACGTCACTTACGGAGCCATATTTATCAAACATACTCCGATCCGAAGCGATGGCAAGATCCAGTTCGTAGCAGCCCGATTTTTCCGATAATTGCCCACCTTTGTCAGCAGCATCTTCTAAATGCTGGCGTTCCATTTTTTCTTCCGTAAGTCCACAGGCATCCAAAGACATGGGGATAACACTACTTTGGAGATACAACACAAAGAGGTCGCGGGAAGCTGAAGGCTCAAAATACCAGAGCGGTTCGATATAATAGCGGTTGATTCCTTCTTCAACAAAGCCATAAAGAAACTCCCCGTTGAGGGTAAGACGCACCCGGCCTCCCCCGTTTCGTTCTAATCCTTTAAATGCAATGGTGGATTTTGGATTTGTCGTTATGATTCCCTGAGGAGTACTTACCTGAAGGGAATAGTTGTCTGAAAAAATATGGTTAGGGGTAAGCGCCAGGTGCCAGTTATGGCTACCAATCTTCAATTGAGCCTTGGTTTCCGAATTTGAACTGACATAGGCATCCAATGCTTGCGCATCAAGTTGAAATACCTGGTAGGTTTTAAAGTGTTTTGCTAAGGATTCCGATTTATAGGGCTGTACGGAAGCCGAAAAAGATTGAGCCTCCAGTTGAATCGAGGTATTAAACACCAAAAAAAACGTTGCCAAGCAACAGGAAAGGCGTAAAAACTTAATCATTGATTACCCTGTTTAGATTGAACGAAATAGAAAAAAAAAGCCTGAAAGGCTGATAGAAAATGGGCGGATGATCCAAATACCTTTAGCATTTATTTTATTCCAAAAGGAAGGTATTGGCACAAAAAATCATGTTAAGACTCCCTAAAATTAAGGCTCTGCGAGGCTAAAGTATGTACTTCTTTCAAAATCAAAATCCTAAAATCAAAAAAGCAAGCTTGGCAAAAATCAGACATTCCAAAAGGGCTGCTTACTTTTGCCCGACTTCATTAACTTAACCCTGATCGGATGCGCATCCTCTTCGACCATCAAGTTTTTTCCTGGCAGACTTACGGCGGCATTTCCCGCTATTTTGTGGAACAGATGCGCGGGCTTAAAAGTCTTGATCAGGAAATATTCTTGCCTGAACACTTTTTTTCTGAAAACGTTTACCTGCGTGTTTTCCCTGAATATCAAAGAAAAAGCCTTACTTGGTTTTCATTCAAGGGGAAAAAAAAATTGCAGAATGCCCTGGGATGCAAAGACTCCGTGGACGCTATCAGAAAGTATCGGCCAGACGTTTTTCACCCTACCTATTTTGATCCTTATTTTTTGAAGACACTGGAGAAACAGCATATTCCTTTTGTACTCACCATCCACGATATGATTCATGAAATTTATGATCATGGCAGCAGGAGTATGTTTTCGCTCGACGCAAAAGTTGTAGCCAACAAACGGTTTTTAGCTGAAAAAGCCAATGCAATCATAACCGTATCAGCGCATACGCGACGGGATCTGTTGCGTTTTTACCCACAGCTGAACCCGGCAAAAATTCATGTCATCCACCATGGAAATTCCTTAACGCCGCAAGATGAGCTCCCGCTTAATAACGGAACCACTCCCAAGCATCATCCTCCATACCTCCTATTCGTTGGACAGCGCAAAACCTACAAAAACTTTGCCTGGATGGTTGAGCAATTGGCCGATCTCCTTCGAACTGAGCCTGATTTAAGGTTGATCTGTGTCGGCGGCTCCGACTTTGACGCAGTTGAAATGGGCCAATTTGCCCGGCTCAATATTTTGCACAAAATCCGACACCTGACGGTTGGTTCAGATGCGGAATTGGCCAAGGTTTATTGTCAGGCAAGCTGCTTCATCTTTCCCTCACAATACGAAGGATTTGGCATCCCGGTGCTGGAGGCCTTTGCTTGCGGTTGCCCGGTGGTATTGAACCGTACGAGTTCATTACCAGAGGTAGGTGGCGATGCAGTAGGGTATTTTGAAGAAGATAACCCGGGCAGTTTAGTATTTGCCGTGCGCCGTATTTTGGAAGATACTACCTTCCGTGAAACTATGATCCTTCAGGGCCTAGAACGCGTCCTGCAGTTCAGCTGGCAAAAAAGCGCTGCCATGCATCTTTCTGTATATCAAGCTATTACAAAATAGTGTGCCGCGTATATCTCATGTAATCACCCTCGCATTTCAAAATGGACTACCACTGCCGCACACCGATATTACTACTCTTATTTAACCGACCCAAACACACGGAGGCTGTAATTGGGTGCTTGCGTCAAGTAAAGCCTACACAGATTTTTGTCCATTGCGACGGGCCACGGGAAAATTTCCCTGCAGAGGCCGAAAAAGTAGCCGCTGTACGAGCGGAACTAAACAAAATAGATTGGCCTTGTGAGGTAAAAACCCTTTTCCGGGAACAAAATGCAGGGCTTCGGGCAGGCGTTTCAGGAGCCTTAAATTGGTTTTTTGAAGCAGTTGAACAAGGGATTATTTTGGAGGACGACTGCCTGCCAGATGTTTCATTTTTTCCCTTTTGCGAAGACTTGTTGGAACGTTATGCACAAGAAGACCATGTGATGCATATCGGTGGCTCCAACGTAGCAGAACCACTCACTCGGGTGCTGCCGACCAGTTATTTTTTCTCTCAATTCACTTTTGTTTGGGGCTGGGCAAGTTGGCGTAGAGCCTGGATCAAAATGTCTCTTGACCTCGATGGATTTGAGCATTTTGTTCGTGACGGGCAAATCGAAAGCCTGACAACTAAGCCCTTGGCAAAGACTTATATGTTAGAAAAATTTCGGGCTACAAAGGCCCTGGAAAATAATTCCTGGGCCTATGCATGGGCATATACAATATTGAAATACCATGCGTTGAGTATCGTTCCCAGACTCAATCTTGTTCAAAATACCGGCATTGGTGAAGCCGAGGCCACCCATACAAGGGAGGCGGATAAAAAGGCCAAACTCCATGCTTCAAGCCTGGGATTTCCACTCGTACACCCGGCTAATTTTGATCGTCCAACAAACCTGGACCAGGAAATTTTTTACGCTTCGCAAAAAAGCAGGAGTCGACTTATCTTGTGGTTTATATTGCAGAAAATTGGACTTCGATGAACTATATTATATACGACCTGGAAGCCACCTGCTGGGAAACCCCACCGATCGGCTATGTGCAAGAGACCATTGAAATTGGAGCTTATCGCATCAATCAATTTGGTGAAATTCGTGGCAAATTCAACCGTTTTGTAAAGCCGTCCCTCCACCCTACCCTTTCTCCATTTTGCCGTCAACTCACAAGCATTGAACAAATGGATGTGAACCGCGCCAAGTATTTCCCAGATGTAATTCAGGAATTTCAAGACTGGGCACGTATCGAAGAGGAAGATTATGTGCTTTGCTCCTGGGGTAATTTCGACCACAAGATGTTTGCAACGGACTGCCGTCTCCACAGACTTGACGATAGCTGGACTGAACATCACGCCAACCTCAAAGAGCAGTACCGGATTATGAAACGGATGCGCAGTGGGATTGGGCTCAAAAAAGCTTTAGACAAGGAAGATATTGCCTTTACAGGGCAGCAACACCGGGGGATCTCAGATGCAGAGAATCTGGTGAAGTTATTTTTGAAATATCTGGGGAGTTGGAATGTGTGATTGACCGGGTTATTAATGGATTTGGTCATATGATTGGCCAAACGCTGGTACTTGAATACGTATTTAACCAAAACCAGCAACCCAGGTATACCTTCATACAAGTAAATCAGCCTACTTTTAGGCCGTTATTTAGCCTCACCATTAAGCGAAATAAAATTCGTGCCACCACACCATACAAATAAAATCAAATCATGGAAAAAGCAGCAGAACGTCTTGAAAATCTGCAATTAATACGCCAAAGCGCGCGTGATTTCGCCGAAGCACATATACGTCCTTATATTATGGAATGGGATGAAAGCCAGTACTTCCCAATGGAAATGTTCCATCGAATGGGTGAGCAAGGATTTCTTGGGGTGGTTGTCCCTGAAGAATATGGTGGAGCAGGACTGGGCTATCAGGAATACATCACAGTGATAGAAGAGATTTCAAAAGTCTGCGGATCTATTGGATTGAGTGTTGCTGCTCATAATTCACTTTGTACCAACCACATTTTGGCCTTTGGCAATGAGGCGCAAAAGCAACAATATCTCCCACTACTCGCTTCCGGAAAATGGATCGGAGCATGGGGCCTCACCGAACCGAACACCGGATCAGATGCCATGCGGATGCAATGCACGGCCACTCGCGATGGCGACCATTGGGTTTTGAACGGCACCAAGTCCTGGATTACCCATGGCAAAAGTGGCCATGTAGCGGTAGTAATTGCGCGAACCGGAGCCTTACTCGACAGTCGCGGTATGACCGCTTTTATCGTGGAACGCGGAACGCCAGGCTTCAATGCCGGAAAAAAAGAAAACAAACTTGGAATGCGTGCCAGTGAAACCGCTGAAATGATCTTCGACAATTGCCGAATTCATGATAGTCAAGTATTGGGCATTGAAGGCGAAGGCTTTATCCAATCCATGAAAATTCTGGACGGTGGCCGGATCAGCATCGCTTCGCTTGCACTGGGCATTGCAAAAGGCGCTTACGAAGCTGCCGTAAAATACTCAAAAGAGCGCCACCAATTTGGACAACCGATCGCTCAATTCCAAGGTATTTCGTTTAAACTGGCTGATATGGCCACCAAAATCGAAGCCGCAGAATTGCTCACACGTCAGGCAGGCACTTTGAAAGATGCGGGTAAGAAATGTACGAAACAAGCCGCTATGGCTAAATATTATGCATCTGAGATTTCGGTGCAGGTCAGCACTGATGCAGTGCAGGTATTTGGCGGTTATGGCTATACCAAAGACTTTCCAGTGGAAAAGTTTTACCGCGATGCTAAGCTTTGCACGATCGGGGAAGGAACTTCAGAGGTCCAAAAACTGGTAATTGCGAGAGAAGCGTTGAAGGACTGAGTTATTTCACAATCATAACCGGACCCTCACCAGGATGTAGCGGTGTAAGTTTATTGGTAGCTGGATGTATCCACAGATCCATTTCTTCGAGTGGTATAACACCCAAAAGCGGGTCATTGTCATCGGGCATTACAATTGCATTTGTGGTGGAAAGACGGTCCTCATACCAGATATCAATCGGTCCTGCTAATGGAAGCACCATTTTCCTGCCATCGGCCATTTGGCTTAGCCGCTCTCCGATGATGTCAAGGCCGAGTGCTTCACGGATTTCTTCGTTGATGACAATGGTCATCGCGCCGGTGTCCACGAGGCAGTTAATATCTAAAGTTCTGATTTCGTCTTCCCCGATTATTTTGCGACGGTTTAGCAAAACATCGCCTGAATTTTTTAGTGTAATGTTTACGTGTGTTAGTCCCATGATTTTTTAGATTTTCAACAAAGATAATAATCTGCCGATTCAATTCCAATAGCTAATGAAAACCCGTCCTACAGCTGTTTGCCGTAGGATGGGTTAAATAAAGACTGCTCCAATCACTTCTTGAACAATCCAATAAGGAACAAAAGCACCAGCGCCCCAATAACTGAGGTGCCAATTACACCCAGCAAACCGCCACCAAGGTCAATGCGCAGCACGGAACGGAAAAGCCAACCGCGCACGAATGCGCCCCGAATACTCACGATGATTTTGCCAAGGAGTCCAAAGCCATAACCCTGGCGGACCTGACCAGCCAGCCAGAGGCTGCACCGATAAGGAGTGTGAAAATCAAGTCGTTAGTACGAACAGCTTACCCCCGATCCAAGCACCAACAAAATATATCAGCGAAGAAGTAATGGAAAACCAGAGCGGGTGTGGAATAGCGATCAAATTCATGATCCCGGCAACAAAAAGCCCAAAGCCAACGATCAGCGCCGGACGGTAATGGGATTTTGCTGCTACCCGGTTGGCCACATTACCTCCCACTGCCGATCCTAAAAAATAAGCCAATATTAAAATCAAAAAGGCCGAGATCGGCAAGGTTGCGATCCATGCTCCCAATTTTTCTGCATCATTTAGGTTCAGACCTGCAGGAGGGGTATGTGGCGACGCCATTTCAATCAGAGAAATTACAAGTCCACCCGAAAGTATACCCGCCAACACGGCAAACATTGCTGTGAATTTTGGATTCATATAATAACTGATTTGATAGGATGTTTAGCATCCCAAATTCTATTAAGCTATTGAGCTTTCCTTTCGCTCCCGAATCTGAAGACAAAGCAAAGCAGCTACCCCAAGCAGTGCCCCACCCAACATTACTGCTGAAATGCGATTATTGTTGAGCCAGTGTTCCATAATCCAACCGAAACCAAGCGTTGCAATGATCTCCGGCAAAACGATGAAAAAGTTGAATATACCCATATAAACCCCCATTTTATTAGCTGGCAGGGTCGAAGCCAACATGGCATAAGGCATAGACAAAATACTTGCCCAAGCTATTCCAACGCCGGTCATGGAAAGCAGCAGCCAATACTTATCCGGAGCAAAGCCTACAAACAACAGGCCCAACGCACCCATCGAAAGACAAATAGCATGGGTACGCACACGTCCAAATCGGTCTGCAATTTCAGGAAGCACAAAAGAAAATGCAAAACAAACGGCCGAATAAAAGCCAAAGCAAATATTTCCCCAAGCCACCCCTTCTGCGTAAAGTGGAGAATCTGTATCCGGCGCGCCCAATACATTGCGGGCAACTGCCGTTGTAAAATAGAACCACATCAAAAAGAGTCCAGGCCAGGTAAAAAACTGAACCAATGCCACCTGCCGCATGGTTGCCGGCATTTTAAAAATATTAGAGAATACCTCCTTGAAGCCATTCAAAATACCTGCAGTTTCGGCTTTCATTTTATTAAATGCTTCCAAATCTTCAGGTGGGTACTCGCGGGTAGTCCGTACCGTATATAAAACGGCCCCCAGATAAAATATAGCCCCCACCGTAAAAACTACAATCAGGTAGGGCGGGATGCCATGTCCCGTGTTTCCGGCATCACTGCCTAATATTCCAATAATTGCTGCCGGCAAAATTGCAGCGATCACATTACCGATACCGATAAACATACTCTGCGTAGTATATCCCCTGTTAATTTGGGATGCTGGCAGCAAATCTCCAACAAATGCCCTGAAGGGTTCCATGCTAACATTGATACTAGCATCAAGGATCCACAGAAGCCCTGCAGCCATCCAAAGTGCCGTGCAATGAGGCATTGCTAATAGACCGATCGTAGCAAGGATAGCACCCGTAGTAAAATATGGCTTTCGCCGTCCCCATTTTCCCCAGGTACGGTCACTCATATATCCAATGATCGGCTGAATAATGAATCCAGTCAGCGGAGCAGCCAACCATAGAAGGGGAATTTCGTCCGGCTTAGCGCCCAGATATTCATAAATGGCACTCATATTGCCCATTTGCATTCCCCAACCGACCTGAATGCCTAAAAATCCGGCACTCATATTTAGAATATTTCGGGTAGAAAGTATTGGTTTGGAATCCGGATTGTTGGAAGCAGGAGTAGAATGAGCCATATTGTTTTGTTCGTGATGTTCGTGGCAAAGGTTGAAAAAAACGTGAATTGAACAAGCATTCCTGTAAATAAAAAACCTGCTACTTTACAGCAGCAGGTTAAATCCATCCCTATAAAACCTTCTTGCTTTTTTAAACTTGGTTTACATGAGATGTTCGTGCTCATAAAACTCAACTACACCTGTTTCTATATCATACATCCCGCCCACAATAGCAATTTCATGAAGCTCCACCATTTTTTTGATAATTGGGCTGTGTTGTGCCACTTCATCCATCACGTAATGCACATTGTTGGCTGCCACAGCATTCGGATAATCGTATGTAGTGTCATTGGTATATGGTGTACGTTCCATGGCAGGCTTTATTTTTTGTAGTAAACCGGTTAGATTACCCATTTCTACGTGGTCACAAGCACCTTTGATGGCGCCACATTTCGTGTGGCCCAGCACTACGATGATTTTGGCTCCTGCCACTTTGCAAGCAAATTCCATAGAGCCCAGAATGTCCTCGTTCAATACATTACCTGCTATTCTAATACTGAAAACATCACCAAGCCCTTGGTCAAAAACCAGTTCCGCACTGGTTCTGGAGTCGATACAACTCAATATCACAGCAAAGGGGTGCTGTCCATCCATCGTTTCATTTACCTGCTGGAGCAGGTTGCGGTTTACTTTGAGGTTGTTTATAAACCGATTGTTGCCGTCGCGCAACAGTTTAAGCGCTATTTGTGGCGTTATTTCAGCTTGTGTTTCTTTAGTGAGTGTACGCATAAGTTTGAAAGTTGAATTTTGTTATTAAAAGAAAAGTTTTTTAGTTTTTTGAAACCTGAAATCAGTCTTAAGAATGGAATTTTAAATACTTGCTTAAGAGGACCGGTATGCTACCTCATGGTAGCCTTGTTGGTTCGGGCCTAAAAACAAGCGAGCATAAATACGGAACACAACGAGTCCATCCATAATGAGGCTTAATGCCGAAAATCCAAGTAAGGCAAACTGATGCTCATCAATTTTCCCTAGCAATAAATCCTCCCCAATAAAAGTAGGAGTAATCGGGAAGCCGGATAAACTCAAAGCCGCCACCATGAAAACAAAGGTTATTCGGGGGTGGTTAAAGGAGTGCCCATGGAATCGATCTAATTTTACTGATTCACCTAGCTGTTCCAATCGCAACAAACACCAGAAACCGATCACACCAGAGACTACAATACCACTTAAAAAGAGGATTATCTGTAAATGTTCAAACTCCTCATTCAGTCCGATAGACAAAGCCGAAAACAATTGATTCATGATAACCAATGACCAAGCCAACTGCGCTTTACCCCGTTCAGTAAAACCTTTTAGCGCTAATACGATCCCGATGATAGCCATGGCCGTTGGTAAATAGTCCAGAGAACCTGCCGGGATTACTTCCCGATTGTATACCAGATAAAAACCGATGATAAAGATTGGAATAAATATAAAAACCACTGCCCGGCTGGAAATAAACCGGGCAACCCGTCCCGCTTTTTTCAAAGGATTCCATAAAAAACGAACCATGAAAGCATCCAGATTCCATTCTTTTATACTCAACATATAAACTGTCATGCGCAACTTCCCCCACAGGTTATTGGGAAAGTTGTGTTGTGGAATATTGAAAGTAAAAAACTGGTCATGAATCAAATAACTCAACACGGAAGGGGAAACCAGCAATTGATAGCTCCGCAAAAACGCATTACAAGCAAAATGTACCAGCGCCAGGGAATGCCAACCCAGTGCAATCTCTATAAACATCAAGCCGATCTGTGCTATAGAAGCGTAGGCGATTTGCGTTTTTACGGAAGACTGAACCCTTGCAGTAAACGTCGCCACCAAACTTGTCAGCAATCCAAGGCCAATGACCATGGATTTGAACCCCACACTTTCTTCCCAAATCGGGAAGGTGCGCAAGAGTAAAAACACTCCAATATGCACAGAAAGTGATCCATAAAAAATTGCACTCGAAGTGGTCGGGCCTTCCATGGCCCGGGGCAGCCAGGAGGAAAATGGCCATTGTGCTGATTTGACCATGGCAGCAAGCAAAAATACCCCGGCAATAAGGAACGCAAAAGTCGGCGCTACTGCAAAATGCGATTGAAGCATTGCCTTGTCCTGCAACTCCACAAATGTGATGTTGCGTTCAAAAGTGTGGTGACTCAGCCAGATCCCAATCAGCAGCGCAGCATCGGCTAGCCGATAAAGTGACACGACTTTTAAGGCGTTTTTAACAGGCAAATAGCGATCTCTGTAATAGGCGATCAGAAAAAATGAGGTAACGCCCAGAATTTCCCATCCAATAAATAAAGACTCAAAATTACCCGAAAACAACACTACATTCAGTCCAAAAAAGAAAAATAGTACATTGTTGAAAAAACGTTTATAGCCTTTCTCCCGGTGCATGTAGTAGCGACTGAAGATCATGACCAAAAAGCTTAGCAAAGCGGCCACAATTCCATAAACTGCCGTAATTTGGTCGAAGTAAAAATTGATCGAAAAGTGTGAATCATGGGTTTCATACAACACAGGACCTTTGAAATATACCGTAGGCATACCACCCGCCAACCAAGCAATTGTGAACGTCGCCAGGCCCAGGATGTGCAAGGCAACCACGGAGATTGATATTCCAAAAACTACTTTTTCATTCTTTCCAGCCAACAGGAAGCAAAGCACCAACCCTGCCAGAGGAAAAAGTATGAAATAAGGCAAGAACTGGCTCATATTTTAGAGAGATTTGGAAGCAGATGCACCGGTAAATTTTCTAATGTAGCATCTACAATGTGATTGGTTGTCATTCCATTGGCAGTTTCAATAAAATGATTCATATCTGAGATCAAATTGACTTGCTTCGCCAAAGGAAAATATGGCATAAACTGGCCTGCTTTAAAGTAGAAACATTCATTGTTGACTGGATGAATCGCAACCAGATGCACCCATTCATGAATGAACCACTCATACACTTCTGGTTGAGACTGAATCGTAGCCAGGATTACTTCTGGGTAATGTTCCACCAAAAGCAAGAGTCGGACAGGGTCGTGCACTTCGATCATTTGCAAAGGCAAACCAGGACGCAGGTCACCATCGCTACTGTTGGCAACCCCAAGGAGTCCCATGACATTATGTGGCAACTTGGTTCCAGCCCCAAGTTTGTAATTGTCCATTCTCGAAAAATAGTACTCTAAATTGATTCCTCCACAGACTACTGGCAGTGGGCGAATGACATTGAGCAGGAGTTTTCCTTCCGGATCCGTGCGGTAATCATACGAGTTCATAAAAGCCCGACGGTCAAAGAACAGGCCCTTTGTCAAGCTACGGTGTCCCACAAAACAGAGGGCATTGGTACCGTGACCCAATTCCGGCCGTGGTTCAAAAAGCGATACAGAACGGCGGCGAATAGCCTTCCGGACTTTATGCAGATCTGTAGTGGTATCAATGGATGCAAATCGACGCGAACGTTCTTTGGCATTCAGATCTAAAGCCCGCTCGAATGTGCCCTGGTTCTTTTGATGTGCTGCTGCGTTTTTTGCCGAAAGAATCGAATCATCATAAAAGGCAATCTCATCGGCAGCGGTGTCGTGTAATGCGCCTACAAACTGCGTTTCAAGCGGAATATCCAAGCCTTTGGAGGCAAGTATTTCCCGGACTTTCAAGTGATTGGCCATGAATGAAAATACGCGTGCATTGACGGCGCCAGGCCGTCCGCTACAGGCTCCACAATCATGGGCTCCATGGTGCGGATTATTGGCACTGCTTGAACCATGTGCTACGACATAAACAAGGGGCGCAAAGTCTTTGATCATTCCAATGCCACGCAACAGCCCTTCTACGCGCGCAGCCATTTCATCTACCGTAAACCCAATTTGCAGACCGTTTTCACGGTTTTGCAGACTTTTATTCTCGATGGTCATTTGACCGTCCAAATTCATGTGTGCAAAGGCATTTGAAATAGCAGGACTCATTTTGGGGCGGAAAATCGTCAGAAACAGCTTCAAAGCAGCTACCAAACCCAAAGAAAGGGTGCCTAAAAATCCCCTCAACAAGGTGTGGGTGCTTTTATGATACAGCCATTCCTTATCTCGATGGCAAGGGGCAGCGAATTCTTTGATCAGATATTTTGGAGTGACCGGAGCCGGGCAAAGTTTTTCGTAAAACTTGCCTGATTCAGGTTGGAAATAAAATTCCACACCAAAGAAACCCGGGCAACCCAAGGTTTCGCAATGTAAGTCCGTAGACTCCAAGTGTCTGCGCAGCGAATCCTCCCGTTCATCAATACAGAATATTGCCTGAAATTGGGTCATATCCCGCTTTGGTTGTGGGCTGTTTTTTAACTGCTGCAACCCAGCCAAAACCTCATCATAATAACTCCATTCAAAAGCATTTTGCCAGATCTGGTATAGATCCTGTAGTTCTGTGTGTAACACATCAGCAAATGTATCTACTGGTTTAATTGCCTTAAGTTTTTGGCTCAAAGGCTCCCAACCTTTCCCTAATGTCGACTCGAGTGCATCAATTTCAAGCAATAATTCAAAAATGATGAGTTCACGCAGTTCTATCTTTTTGGGATATAAGACTGCCTCCGGATGATCTTCCAGGGTGGCAGCCATACCTGACCAGCCGCGGTGAGCAAACTGCTGGTCAAAAAGATATTGAACGTACAATGACTCGTCTCCGACAATCTGATCCAGGAGATGGGGAATGGTACAATGCGCCGTGTCAAAAAGCAGCTTTTTAGCACGTTTGGTCTTAAAAAAACTAACGAAACTGTTGTTTTCCATGGCGCGAATGGCCTGTAGCAATCCTTTATTTTCAAAAGGAAAATGCCACAATGCGACACCCTGATCCAGGTAACTTCCAAGGATGCGAAACAGCAGTGGATGGACCAGATTGTCCAGATCGAGGTGATAGGCAGACTTCCAATGATCCCGAAGCCGCCCGATACGCGGTGGATTTGTTTCAATGTAATCTGCATGCAGCAACTTGTGCTTCCAATGCTCACAATCGGTTGGCCCTTTTTGATCTTTTAAAATCATTTCAAGGATATCAGACCGGATACGCCCAATTTTGAAGAGCTCGCGGTATTCAGCCAGATTGAAGGTGACTTTATACCCAAATATTTTGGAGGCCTTAAAAATGGCATCATAGAATTTGAGCGATTGAAATGCATGCAGAGAATTGTGGTGGATAAAGTCCTTAAGCGGGGTTTGAGTTGGCAGCATATGCTTCAACTCCTGTAACAAATGTGCCTCATCAAATCGAGATGCCTTCGACAGATGAGTTGGTCCTAATGCAATAATTTGTTGTGTCTTCATTTAGCGGATGGTTCTTCTGAATTAATATTCGTATCAGGGTCCATATGTACAAAGTCTGCCTCCCAGAAATTATAGCGCTCATGAAAACCCTTCAGTGTTACCTTAATATTTTTCGACGTAGCTTTTTCCTTGGCAAACGCTCTAATACTTTCCAGAACATCAAAATCGATGTAGGCCGTATCGGTTGCGTCGATCACAACTTTAGAATTTTCAGGAAAGTCATAAAGCGTCTGTTTAATGGCAGCTTTGTTGAGGAATGAAACCTCCTGCGACAATTTTATATTGATAATGTCGCCTTCATGATATTTCTCCTTTTGAAAATAATAAGCATTCCGCATGTTGCCTCGTAGGATCGCAAAAGCACTGGCCACCAATCCAATCGCTACACCGGTTAGAAGGTCTGTAAAAACAACTGCAACCACTGTGATAATAAAAGGCCACCACTGATACTTTCCATTGCTCCACATATCTCTAAAAACAGAAATTTTGGCCAGCTTATAGCCCGTCAGAATAAGTATGGCAGCGAGTGCCGCCAGTGGGATCAGATTTAAAATGGCAGGAATCAAAGCAACACAAACCAGCAGAAAAAAACCGTGAATGATCGTCGAAACTTTAGAACGCGCATTGGCATTGACATTGGCTGAACTTCGTACGATAACTGAGGTAAGTGGTAGCCCCCCCAATAGTCCAGAAACGATGTTACCCATCCCCTGCGCTTTCAACTCCCGATTCGGGTCGCTGGTACGCATAAATGGGTCAATCTTATCCACTGCCTCCAGGCAAAGCAATGTTTCAATGGATGCCACAATACAGATCGTAATTGCTACTGAAAACACCTTAGGGTTCAGCCATTGCGAAAAATCAGGAAAGCTAAACTGGGCCAAAAACGCCGCGGCATCACTCGCCACTGGAATCTTAACCAGATGTTCCGGGCGAATGGTCCAGGGATCACCAAATACCCCAAGCCCTATATTGACCAAAACAGAAACCACTACCGCCACTAAGGCACCCGGAACAAAACCCACCTTGCTTTTTATAGCAGGCTTCTCCCACATGAGCATGATGCCAATAGAAATCAAGGCTACAAGGGTTGCTCCCGGATGAATGAACTGAGTAAGGGTCTCCCAGATACTTAAAAATGTATTGCTGCCACCTTGCTCAAAAAAAGTGAAGTCGCCTTCTGCATCTTTATCATAACCCAAGGCGTGGGGAATTTGCTTCAAAATGATGATGATCCCGATTCCCGTCAACATCCCTTTGATGACATTTGAAGGAAAGTAGTTGGCGATCATGCCCGCGCGGGCAAAACCGAGTGCAACCTGAAATATCCCAGCCAACACTGTGGCCAAAAGAAAGGTTTCAAAACTACCTAACTGCTGAATGGAAACCAAAACCACAGCAGTAAGACCAGCTGCTGGCCCGCTCACGCTGGTATGTGAACCACTCAAAAAACCAATCACCAAACCACCTACGATACCAGCAATCATACCCGCAAATAGCGGTGCACCAGAAGCCAGGGCAATGCCCAGACAAAGCGGGAGTGCGATGAGAAATACCACCAGCCCCGCAGGAAGATCATACTTGAGATCTGCCCAAAAGTTGTTCTTTTGCATGAATAAAAAATAAAATTGAAAATAATCAACCCTGAACGTTTAGAACGAACAGCAATAAAGTCTGCCCAATATTAAGGGCCTCAACAAGCAACAGTGGAAATTAAACCAGATCTGGAGGAGGAGAAAAAATAGACTGGTTGGCACTATCGGGGATTTCATCAGAATCGGCAAGGATATTGCCTGGACGTGTTACAAAGGAGAAATAACAGATGCTGCCAAAGTGAAACATATCTTTTACCTCGTTCGACTCATCTTCAATTTCTTTCTCTTTTTGAGTATCTTTTTCGCCACTTTCCGTTTTCGACTCGCTCATTTCCATCGTGTTTGACATGGCAAAGTAAGGCAAGGCATCCTCCAGAAGGAGGCAGCCCAACAGTAAATAAGCCATTATAATGCCAATTCGAATTCGCATGATATCGAAAAAAAGTAACTTAAAACTTGCAAGGGAATTGAGATTGAACCAAAAACGGACAAAAATTATTTTCGTACAAGGACAATCCAGTGGAAATATGATCGCCGCTTGAAAAAAGACTTACTAGTTGCAGACCAAAATACATTTTCCCAGTCCACCTAAACGCATTTTGCTAAAAACTGTTTACCCATTTGCAAATTTTCTTGAATTTTGACCCTGACTAACGCCCTAAAAATCTGACCCAAATACTTACAAATCAAACTAGATTCGCTTGAAAGCACTAATAGTCAATCAATTGAATGCCCCGCCAATATGGGCAGAAATGCCAGACCCACGGCCCAATGAAGCTGAGGTTATTATAAATATCAAGGCAGCTGCTCTGAATCATCGCGACCTGTTCATTACGAAAGGTCAATATGCCGGGATTCAAACGCCCTGTATTCTCGGCTCTGATGGGGCAGGCGAATGGAATGGAACCCAAGTGATCCTTTACCCCGCGCTGGCCTGGGGCGACAACCCGCCTTATCAAAGCAAAGAGTTTCGGGTGCTTGGAATGCCTGAAAACGGCACTTTCGCAGAACAAATTAGTATTCCAAAGTCGAATATCTTCCCCATGCCTGAACACCTGAACTGGGAGCAGGCCGCTGCCCTTCCATTGGCTGGTTTAACTGCCTGGAGAACTCTTTTTAGCCGTTGCCAATTGAAAAAAGGAGAAAAAGTTTTGATCACAGGTATTGGCGGTGGAGTGGCACTTACTGCCTTACAATTTGCAATTGCAGCCGGCGCGGAGGTTTTTGTCACCTCCAGTACAAGTGCTAAGATCGAACACGCCACAAAACTCGGGGCAAAAGGCGGGGCAAACTACCGGGAGTCCGACTGGGATAAACGCCTAAAACAGGAGGCCGGCGGATTCGATGTCATCATTGATTCAGCTGGTGGCGATGGATTTGCGCTGTTTCCATCCTTGTGCAACCCAGGTGCACGCGTGGGATTTTATGGTGGCACACAGGGCAAAGTGAACGGGCTTAGCCTGCAGCCACTTTTTTGGAAACAGATCAGCTTATTGGGAAGTACGATGGGTAGTCCACAAGAATTCCAGACCATGTTGGACTTTGTGCAACAACATGAAATTGTACCGGTCGTAGATTCCGTTTACCCAATGTCAGCAGGAGCCAAGGCCTTTGAAAAAATGTCTTTGGGCGAGCAGTTTGGTAAGATCGTGCTGAAGCAGTCCTAAAGCAACATTCAATGAGCCATCGATAAAAAGCTCGCTGACCCAAAAAATTTAAAAAGGCATATTTGCAGGTCGAACTACCTTTGCACTTTCTTTGCTTTGAAACTCCGGACGTCTGTTCCTTCTGACTTCAGCCGTTTTAAACCAATTGTCCAAGATCCAGCAGTCCTAAAGTCCATCCAATACACAAAATATGAATTTCGATCTGATCGTAATCGGTAGCGGCCCAGGCGGGTATGTAGCTGCCATCCGCGCCTCCCAACTGGGTATGAACGTTGCTGTTATAGAACGCGAAAGCCTCGGAGGCATCTGCCTCAACTGGGGTTGTATCCCCACCAAAGCCCTGCTAAAAAGCGCCCAGGTATTTGATTATCTGAACCATGCCGAAGATTACGGCATTAAAGTTGGCAAGCCACTGGCTGATTTCGAAGCGATGATCAAGCGAAGTCGTGGCGTGGCTGAAGGGATGAGCAAGGGGGTTCAGTTTCTGATGAAAAAGAACAAGATCACCGTCATCATGGGTAATGCTAAGTTGGTAAAAGGTCCAAAAGTTGCGGTCACCGATGCGGAGGGAAAGGTAACAGAATACACCGCCAAAGGCATCATCATTGCCACAGGTGGACGGGCAAAAGAATTGCCAAACCTCAAAATAGATGGCAAAAAAATCATCGAATACCGCAAGGCCATGAGCCTTGAAAGCCAGCCTAAGCGCATGGTCGTAGTTGGTGCAGGGGCAATCGGCGTAGAATTTGGTTATTTCTACCACAGCATCGGCACAGAAGTAAGTATCGTGGAATTTATGGAACAAGGCCTTGTGCCACGCGAGGATCCTGACATTTCGAAAGAATTGGGGAAATTATACAGCCGGAAAGGCATGAAAGTCTATGGCAACTGGGCGGTGGAAAGTGTGGACACGAGCGGCAAAGAGATCAAAGTGAATATGAAAAACCGCAAAGACGGCAAGACAGAGACCATCCTTTGTGATGTAGTACTCAGCGCTGCCGGCGTTACGCCGAATACAGAAAATATTGGGTTAGAAGATCTTGGAATTGTGACAGATCGGGGTTACATCAAAGTAGATGATTACTGCCAGACGAATGTACCGGGCATTTACGCCATCGGCGATGTACTGGCCACCCAAGCCCTGGCACACGTTGCCAGTGCGGAAGGCATCACTTGCGTTGAGAAAATTGCCGGGCATCATCCTGAGCCAATTGATTATAATAATATTCC
The DNA here is from genome assembly GCA_947476195.1 of Lewinellaceae bacterium. Classification (GTDB taxonomy): domain Bacteria; phylum Bacteroidota; class Bacteroidia; order Chitinophagales; family Saprospiraceae; genus M3007. The sequence continues at coordinate 19,730 of CANJPT010000069.1, forward strand.
GGGCTGCACCTATTGCTCGCCTGAAATTGCATCGGTGGGTTATACGGAACAGGCTGCGAAAGAGGCTGGTTATGAGCTGCTGATCGGAAAATTCCCCTTTGTGGCAAGCGGTAAAGCAAAAGCTTCCGGCCATTCTGAAGGTTTTGTAAAACTCATTTTCGACAAAAAATACGGCGAATTACTGGGTGCACACATGATCGGCGCCAACGTAACTGAGATGATCGCTGAAATTGTAGTTGCCCGTAAATTAGAAACGACCGGACACGAGCTCATTAAGTCTATTCACCCCCACCCTACTATGAGCGAAGCGATTATGGAGGCGGCGGCGGCGGCTTATGGGGAGGTGATCCATTTATAGTCCAAACGGATCAAATTATTCCCCCATTTTCAACCGCAGCGTAACAATATACCGATTCGGCTCATCTACTATTTCGAGGTCGTGGTTTTCAGGATACAAGATCTGTAGCCTTTGTTTCACATTCGCCAGGCCGATCCCACCGCTACGTGGGTGGCTGGGTCGCGGCGTGTGATCGGCCGTGCTGTTTTCAATGACAAATTCAAGATCCTCTCCTTGAACGGAGAGCTTTATTCGAACAAAACCACCTTTGGTAGCATGATTTAGTCCATGCTTAAAACTGTTCTCAACAAAAGGGACAAACATTAACGGGGCTACTAACTGCTCACTCACATGACCTCCTACCACAAATTGAATGTCCGCTTCTTTGGGTTGGCGAAGCCGTTCAAGATCGAGGTAATTGTACAGATATTGGATTTCTTTGGACAAGTGTACCCTGCGTTCATTGCATTCATAAAGCATATAACGCATTATTTCGGCCAACTTCAAAACGATGTCGGGGGCTTTATCGCTCTTTTTAAGCGTTAGTGCATATAGGTTATTCAGTGTGTTGAACAGAAAATGGGGGTTGATCTGGCTCTTCAGGAAACGCAATTCCGATTGCATGGTCTGGGTCAGCAGAACTTGCTTTTCATTCTGATACCGCCACCAATCCATAATAACCCTAAGGATGGTTCCGAGGATGGTCACAAATACGTTCCCAAGGTAAATCCTCACCTGTTGATCCACAACGATGGCTTGATCTTCCGGCGACTTTGCATACGCCAGGTATAATACCAACACCTCAATAGGAGTCACCAACGCACATGCCGCCAATACGAGTCCAAAATAAATGAAAGCGTGTCGTGCTAAATAATTAGGAATCAAATACAACAGGTTGAAATAAACCAGGCATGCAAAGAAGAGTGCCTGAATCGTTTCATTGAAAAACGTAGTGCTAATTCCAATATGTTGTCTAAGACTTGTCCCAACCATCGTGCCGTAAAGTATCAGCCAAAAAAGCAGGTGGTAAACAAGGCGCTGATTGAGAAATGCATAAATACGGTCGAGTAAGCTGCGTGTCTTCATATTTATATTGGAAATGGGGTTTTGGAGAAAGCTTGTGCAAAACAACAGCCTAACGCTTTAAAGCCTGTTATTTTTAGATAGAAGCACAAATTAGGCAGATTAACCTGGGTCGAACTCCTTTAAACCTTGAAATCACTGCATTCTGTTCAAACCATTCAAACTTTCCACCTAATTTTGCCCGCGCATTTGCAATACCTTGACGCAAACATACTGAACGAGAATGGTTTATATTACCCGAATTGAACGCTTCAACGCCGCCCACAAGCTTTGGGTGGAAAGCTGGACGGAAGAGCAAAACCGAGCAGTTTTCGGCAAATGCTCCAATAAAAACTGGCATGGCCACAACTATAACCTGCATGTCACCATAAAAGGCTGGCCAGATCCCGATACTGGATTTGTGATGGACGTAAAAAAACTTAGCGCAATCATTCGGGACCAGGTCACTGAACACCTTGACCATAGTAACCTGAACCTGGATGTAGATTTTATTCCCCCCGGTCTTCAACCTACTACCGAGAATCTTGTTATATTAATTTGGCAACGTCTCGCTCCTGCGCTCGAAGGATTTCCTTGCAATCTCCACGCAATTAAACTTTGGGAAACAGAAACGATTTATGCTGAGTATTATGGGGAATAATCTGAAATGTGGTCAATTCAATTAATTTGGCCAATGTGATTTGCACTCGGTCGAGTCTGCTGTCGTTTTTTGCCCTGATACACATTGACCACATTAAATAAATTGACCACATTTCTAAAAGATGGCGTATAAAAAAGCTGACCACTACGATAGTGCACTAACAGAACGCTTACAAGCCAATTATCTTGATATTTTGAGTGGATTGGGTGAGGATACTACCCGCGAGGGCCTACTTAAAACTCCGGAACGCGCGTCAAAAGCGATACAGTTTCTAACCCAGGGTTATGCCCAGGATGCTGCGGAGATTCTTAAATCTGCCATGTTCAGGGAGGATTACAGTGAAATGGTGGTGGTAAAGGATATTGAGCTATACTCACTTTGCGAGCACCATATTTTGCCTTTTTTTGGTAAAGCGCACGTGGCATATATACCCAATGGGTATATTGTCGGACTTAGCAAAATACCCCGGGTAGTCGATGTATTTTCACGCCGTTTACAAGTACAGGAGCGACTGACACTCGACATTCGCGATGTGATCCAAGACACACTCAAACCTCTTGGGGTAGCGGTTGTCATCGAAGCCCACCACATGTGCATGATGATGCGGGGAGTACAAAAACAAAACTCCCTCACTACGACATCAGCTTTCACAGGGCAATTTTTGAAAAATGAAACAAGAAGTGAGTTTCTACGACTCATTAGTTCTAAACTACATTGATCTTTAGCAAAGTAAATGATTTCAGTGCTTTAAGCGTACAATTAACTTCTATATCCATGAAGCAATTACATCCCGTTATCCTTTTTGCTATTGCACTGGTCTTTGCTCAAAACTGCACTCAAAATACCAAAAATGCCACTTCAAAGGCCACGGTAATAACAGCTACAGATCCAAAAATAGCACCAATTACACTCCCTCTGGGGTTTAATGATTATTGGTATGCTGGAAATGCCGAACTCTGTACCTACTCCGTGTCTCAGGAACGCTATGGAGAAATCCGCCAGGCTGAACAGGTTAATATAGTCGTGACGGAAGATTTTTCCGATGCCCGCCAAGTGAAACTTGACGATCCTGCTGCTGCGGGAATTGACCGGATTCCTGTGTTGAAGTTTAATTCTATACGACGGTTTCATACAGGGATTTACGATTATTCAATCATGCAATCTATTTTTACACCTATTAGTGGATTACCAACTATAAAAAGTACTACCAGTGTGCAGGATTGGTGCGGCCAGGTTTTTATGCAAGCTAATTTGGAACAAGATGGCTACAATCTTCGCAGTTTCTCATACTTTGAAAGTGAAGGTGACCGGGACCTCCATTTACCCCATGCCATGCTTGAAGATGAAATCTGGACTCGAATCAGGATCAATCCGTTTACAATAAGTACCGGGAAGGTACGTATCATCCCTTCAGTTGTTTTCATTCAGCTGAGGCACAAAACGGCAGGTGTGCAAAACGCTGAAATCCAAATTGAAAAAGGAGAGCACGAAAGTGTGCTTAAGCTTGTTTATTATGACATCCCGCGTTCTTTAACAATTCGTTTTGAAACTAAATTCCCCTATAAAATCCTGGATTGGGAAGAGGTCAACGAAGGAAAAATAGCAAGTAAAGGCGAATTAAAGGCAACACGGAAGAGTGCTTATTGGAAAGAGCATGACAATATACATGCTCCCTTGCGTGATTCATTGCAGTTACGTTTTTAAATTGCTGAAATAGATTTGATCTAATAAATTAGCGAAATATTAAATTCAGGGCAACTCGGCGATTGTTCAGCGCATCTTTCGTTTAAAGCCTCAAAAAATTCTCTATTTTGCCCCGTCTTAAACCAAGCTATTTCCATTTTTTTCCTTTATCGCGGGTAAATTTTGACTTTAAGTTGTTGAAAATCAAAATATTGAACCTAAAGACCTTACCTTGCCCGATTATCTCAAACCTTATTACACACACTTAGTCATGCAGCCTTTATCCCGATTTTTATCCCTCATCTTGCTGCTCGCCTTATTTTCTTCCCAAATCATTCAGGCGCAAGATTGCTCTAAAACATTAAAAGAAAACAAAAAAATCTCCGGCATTCAAATTGCCTCAACATCGACACTGAGTGTGGTGATTCGAGGTGGTTATACCTACTTCATTGAGTTTTATACAAACGAAAAAGGTGTATTTGCCCGATTTATTTCACAAGGTGGTATTGAATTCAACCAGGACGACCAGGTTGTTTTTGTAGATGCCTTAGGCAAGGAGCGGGCCTACAAATTCACAGGCATAGACGAGCCTGTGTCAGGCCCCGTGCCTACCCACCGCAATAGCCTTCGGCTTGACCTGGATGCCATACAATGGCTTGCTGATGCCAATATCACGGGCATTAATTTTATGAACTTTGTTGACCGGCAAAAACACAAATTCATCCTCAGTGGGGATCGACAAGCTGAGTTCAAAAACCTGGCAACATGCTTCAATAATATCCTGGATAAAATGTCTGTTGTAGATACGCCTGGCGCCTCCATTTCAAGGCCAGATCCCGTCGTATCCAGTACTCCTGCGACACCTGGCAAACCTGCAGTCAAGCCAACCACCGGGGGAGGCACCACTATAGCAAGTGACCCGGAAGTGCTTGCCCTTCGTTCTGAATTGGAAAAGACCAAAGAAAAGCTTCGGGCAGAAATAAAAGCAGAAAAAGATCGGACTGATGCAATTAAAGCCCAACTACAACAGGAAGTAACTGCTGCCAGGGAATCCGCAAATGCGAAAAAGCTTGAGTATTCCAACGAAGTTCTGGATGCCCGAAAGGCAAGTCTTGTTGAAATTGAAGCAGCCAAAGCCGAAGCACAGGCAGTTGTTTCCCA
>CANJPT010000070.1 GCA_947476195.1 Lewinellaceae bacterium
CGGTTTTTTCCAACACGTCTAATGCGTGGCGGAAGTCGTCGTTGAGTTGAAGTAGTGGTTGGCCTAACATGTTGCGGTGCAAAGATGCGCAGAACCTACCAATGGCTTCACAAATGCCTCCACTCTTCGACAAAGTTTACAACTTGACCAGGCAGGATTTGGAATTTTCACCGTTTGATCCTGAAAAATTGCTGTTTCCATTTAACAGTGTACTTTAAGCACACCCTGTTTTAAGCTCTGGCTGTTAATTTTATTAAACTAACCTAATTGCACCCAACCAAAGCATTTTCGGCCTTTGAAACCATTGACATTTCCACCCCAATTGATGGCAATAACTATTGGGAAGTACCGCCCCAATTATTTAGATATAAATCATTCAAGTGGCCGTACAAAGCAACAAATAACTACTACCTGAACCCTATAAAAAGGGCCTAGATGGCACCTTTTTTTTGCAAAAAAGACCTGCGAAAATTGCTTATAAAAACGCAAACTATCTGACCTGCTTGTTTGACTTTCAACTTGTTCAATAGTAATCCTATCTTTTATATTTTAAAAAAGCGCCACGATTTTTCTTCAAAAGTGCGCAAATGGTTTGAAAGTTGGCATAAATGGTTACTTTTACGTCCTTATTTGCTAACTTTTTACCAATCAAAATTATGAGCAAAATTTTTACAGACATTAAATCGAAGATCGCCGAAATCGAAGGAGACGTGAACAAATTCTATGGTGGCAACAACGCTGCTGGAGCTCGCGTTCGTAAAGCAATGCAAGAATTAAAAGCATTGGCTACAGACCTGCGCAAGGATGTTCTGGACACCAAAGCTTCCCGTACAGAGAAGTAATTTCCCTGCAAAAATCAAACACCTGCAATGCCTGTTGGTGTTGCAGGTGTTTTTTATTGGGGGATAGTTGGACCAGATTACTAAAACGATTGTTGATTTATTGGTCTGATCGTTGCGACCCACGGTACCTTTACAGCATGAAAATCCATACCCTCGATCTGCAATTTTTAGGAATTGAGCGATCCATTGCTGTCTTTGTGGTAGAAGGTCCTTCAGGATTAGCCTTGGTAGAATGTGGGCCATCCTCTACCCTACCCCATTTACAGACAATTCTTGCCGAAAACAACTGGGAATTGAGTGATTTTCAACATGTTTTTTTATCCCATATCCATTTTGACCATGCAGGTGCTGCCTGGGCATTTGCTGAAAAGGGCGCGAAAATCTACGTCCATCCAAAGGGTTTGCCCCACCTGGCCCAACCTGAAAAGCTCTACAACTCGGCACGCATGATCTATGGGGATGAAATGGATCGACTTTGGGGTGAAATGCGGCCTATTCCAGAGGACCAGCTTTGTGCCCCGGGACATGGCGAAACGATTGAGGCTATTGGGCTGCAATTCAAAGCCTGGTACACGCCAGGCCATGCCGTCCATCATATTGCATGGGAAGTAAGTCTTTATGAATCCTCCCAGGGTGGTGGGGCATTATTTACAGGAGATGTAGCAGGTGTCCGGATGGGCGCCGGGCCAGTGATGCCTCCTTGTCCTCCACCTGATATCAATGTGGAAGATTGGCTTGAAACCATTCGATTGCTGCGTAATTTACCTTCAGAAAGGTTTTTTCTGACCCATTTTGGAGAAATTGGCGACAAAATCCCGCACCTTGCTGCGCTTGAAAAACGTTTGCTAAGTTGGGCAGAATGGATACGCCCCTACGCAACAGCAAACGCTACTTCTGATGCTATTGTGCCAGATTTCAAGGCATTTGTCAAAGCTGAACTCTTGGCAGAAAGGGTAGAAACAGACGATCTGGCACGGTACGAAGCCGCCAATCCAGCATTTATGTCGGTTGCTGGATTGATGCGTTACTGGAAGAAAAAAACGAGTGGACTTTAGACAATGGACCTTAGATGCAACACCAGCGTATATCTATGATCCAAAGGCTCCTGTCCAAAGTCCAATATCCAAAGTCCAAACATGAGCATACTACAAAAAATTGGGAACCAGAATGTTCTCATTGTGGGAGATGTAATGATCGATCGTTACCTACAGGGAACCGTGAGTCGTATTTCGCCTGAAGCCCCTGTACCGGTAGTCTTACACAAAGAAACAGAAGATCGCCTTGGCGGAGCTGCGAATGTGGCGTTGAATGTGCAAGCACTTGGCAGTAGGCCTATTTTATGCAGTGTAATCGGCAGTGACCCCGATGGCAATAAATTGATCAACGAGATTCTACCCAGAACCGGGCTGGAATCATTTGGCCTCATTCGCTCGTCTGAACGACGCACGACCGTGAAAACCCGCGTACTGGGCAATCAACAGCAAATGATTCGCATTGACAGCGAAGACACCCATCCACTTTCGGAACAAGAGACCCATTTATTACTCCATAAGGTAAAAGAACTGCTGGATAAGTATCCTATTCATGTCATCATTTTGCAAGATTACAATAAGGGCGTCTTGACCGAAACGCTCATTCAAGCGATTATCAGCGAAGCCAAACACAGGTGGATTTTTACGGCCGCTGATCCGAAAAAGGCCAATTTTTTTGCATTTGTAGGGGTTGATCTATTCAAACCCAATCTCAAGGAGGTTCGGGAAAGCACCCCATTTCCCATTACCACTACAGATGAATCTTTACAAAAAGCGGCTGATTACCTACATGAAAAACTGAATAACCAATACACGATGCTCACCCTATCTGAAAAAGGATTATTTTTGGACGGTGGCGCAGGTGGAAAATGCTACCCAACCACCCCGAGAAACATCTCCGATGTGAGCGGTGCCGGAGATACGGTCATCAGTATAGCAGCCATGGGTTTAGCAGCTGGATTAGATCTGGAAGCGGTGGCCCTACTCTCCAACCTGGCAGGTGGGCAAGTTTGCGAATTACCCGGGGTAGTACCAGTAGATCGTGTGCGCTTAGAGAAAGAGTTGGATTGTGCCAACGCCTAGGCTACTTCAGTACGTCTGATTAGTATTCACTTTCCACTACAATATCAGTCGCTATGAGAATTTTCTTTACTTTTTTTGCCGCATTGCTACTGATTGTTCCCGTTTTTGGGCAATCTGACCGGCAGGCCTCGGACACCCTCTTACAGCACACCTTTGAGGGGTTTCTTGATCCCGCCGATACTATGTTGACTGCACCAACAGGCAACGATCACCATTGGGTAAACTACGACCAGGATAACAAAGTTGGCCTCTGCGTAAGCAACGGTCCAACGCCAAAAGGGTGGTACTGGGAAAGCGACCTGGGGTTTAGCGACCCAAATATGGCTGACAACTATGCCTTTACCAGTTGCTCCTATCTAAACTCCGGTTCCCCACAGAACCGAAACTGGCTGATCACCAGCCCCGTGTATATCCCGGATGATACGTACTGGCTTTGTTGGCGTTCCTTATCCTATTATGGACCCGATTTTATGGATGGCTACCGGGTACTGGTCTCCACGAATGGCAACCTGCCTGCGGCTTTTACCGACACCCTTTTTAGTGCTGCACAAACAATTGACCGGTTTAACATCGGGTCATTGGACCTCAATGACTACCTTTTCTCCGGTGGATACATTCAAGCAAATGGGTATACCGATACCGACTACTTTTTCATTGATTTTGAGGGGCCAAATCCATTTTATCATGGCAAATTAGAGCCTCATTCCGTGAACCTGTCAGATTATGCCGGTCAAACCATCTACCTCGCATTCCTCCACGATTCTTACGATGATTTTCAATTACAGGTAGACGACATTCTTGTTTCCAACAGCATGGTGTCGGCAAATACACCATCGGACTTTATGTATTTCAATGTTCTACCAAATCCTGTGCATGATTTTGCTTTCCTGAATTGGAAAACCCCAACACCAGAGGATACGCATTTGAGTGTAGCGGATCAATCAGGCAAAATAATTATTGAAAAACAGTTCAATGCCCGAAGTGATGGGCAATTTCATCTGGACGCACAGGGGTTTGCAGCGGGGATCTACTATTGTAAATTAAAAACGGCAACAGGGCAAGCGACCCGGTTAATGGTTAAAATTTGAAAGTCTATTTCCCGTCCAGAAATATCATCGCCCGCTCTGCAATGTCTTCGGTTACTTCGCCCGGATACAGAAACGCCCGGTCACGAAATAAATCGCGCAATTCAGCCGAATCCAAGGCCGTGAGCTTAGAAGCAAATTGCTCAGCCCGATCAAAACAATATTGTAATCGATCGAGCAAAAACTGATAATCTTTCACCCAGATGACGGTATTTGCTGGCAGAATTTGGAACAAAGACACCTTTTGGTCCTGGCGAAATCTTGTACTTAGATTTGGCACGATACTAAGCGAAGAAAGACTACGCTGCGAAAGCTGGGTAGTAGGATCAAAGGTTCGAATGGTTTCTACCTCATCGTCGAAAAGTTCGATGCGATAAGGGAGTTCGTTCCCAAAAGAAAAAAGGTCTATGATCCCCCCCCGGATTGAAAACTGACCGGGTTCAAAAACAAAGTCAGCACGCTCAAATCCATATTCGATCAGGACCTGAATCACAAAATCTGCATCGAGTTTTTCACCTTTTTTTACCTCGATCCGGCTTTGATTGAGGACTTCAGGCTTCACCACTTTTTCGAATAAAGCTTCAGGGTAAGTTACAATGATCCCGGCGGCAACGGCAGCATCAGCAGTAGCGGTCATCTTGCTGATCACTTCCGAGCGCTGCAGCATGTAGGTAGGATTCAGGTCGTCAAAAAAAGCCGGTCGTTTGAAGGAATCCGGAAAAAAATAGACCTGCTGCCCGGTCGACAAACCTTCAAGATCATTTTGACGATACGCCGCTTCTTCTTTTGAATTGGCTATAAACAAGTGACAATTATTGCCCTTTGGTTTTTGACCATTCAGGGTTGCTGCAACCACGAAGGATTCCTGCGCTCCAGTAAGGCCCGTAAGCTTGATCCTTGCCGCCGCAGCCTGGCTTTCAAGGGCTTGGGAAATTTTTAATACTGCCGGATGCTTGTCGAATGCTGCGAGTAAATGGGAAAGATTGCTCATAAACTGGGGCGCGAAGGTAGGGGTTAAACCGCATTCCGTACCAGCCAAAAGGCTGCACTGGTGCCGTCTGCAGTTTGTCTCGGCCCCATATATCGAAACCCAGCTTTTTGTAGTACCCGCTGAGATGCAGCATTATTAGGGTCTGTGAATGCGACAAGGTGTTTTGCCGGAGATTGATCAAAACAATAGCTGCTTAGCGGTGGCACTAATTCACTCGCCAGCCCTTTCCCCCAATATTCTGGTGCTAGGATATATCCGATTTCATATTCCTCGCTAGTTGGGTCATAGCCAACCTGACGGGCAACACAGAACCCGACAAAACTGTCTGAGCCCTTCAACTCCATCACAAATGTGCCAAGACCCGGGCATTTTTGGGCGTAATCTGACCAAAATGCCATCCGATCCCATGCCTGTGCTTCTTCGGTGTAGGGCGCCCGTACGTAACGCATCGTCTCAGGATCACTCAATAAGCGATATAGTTCAGAAAAATCTGAATCAAGCAAGGGGCGAACCTCCAGACGAGCTGTTTCGAAAGTTATCATTTGTCAAAAAATGCCAGTAAGTCACTCATCGTTTCCTTCAGGTCTTTACGGTTGACTACCAGATCTACAAAGCCATTTTCCAACAAAAACTCGGAAGTCTGAAACCCTTCAGGTAGATCGCGTTTGATCGTTTCTCGTATTACACGAGGTCCTGCAAAGCCTATAAGTGCTTCAGGTTCAGCCAGGTGTACATCTCCGAGCATGGCGAAAGATGCTGTTACACCGCCCGTGGTAGGGTCGGTCATCAGCGAAAAATAAGGCAGTCGTGCCTTGGCCAAAAGGGTGAGCTTGGCACTGGTTTTTGCCATCTGCATTAGGGAAAATGCACTTTCCATCATCCTTGCACCGCCAGTTCTGGAAATAATGAGCAGCGGACTTTTGACCTCCAGGCAATAGTCAATAGCGAGGGAAATCTTTTCACCCACCACAGCACCCATAGATCCACCGATAAATTTGAATTCCATGGATGCAATAACCAATTTGTGGCCATTTACATTACCCGCTCCAATGGTAAGTGCGTCATTCAGACCCGTTTTTTTACGGCTGTCTTCGAGCCGTTTATCATAGGGTTTGAGGTCTGTGAAATGTAGAAAATCTACCGAAATGAGATCATCATGAAGGGTGATATAATCTTGATTATCAAAGAGAATATCGAAATATTCCTCCGAGCCTATGGCGGTGTGATAATCGCACTTAGGACATTTGTAGAAATTGTCGTGGAGCTGCTTTGTTGTGCTGGTCTCCTTGCACTTTTTGCACTGGAACCAGATGCCTTCCGGCACGTCTTTTTTGGACTTAGTGGCAGTAGTGATGCCTTCGCGCAAGCGTTTGTACCAACTCATGGGAGGGAATTTTGATTGACGGTTGGAGGTTGTTTGGGTGGGCAAAGATAGACAAGAAAATAAATCACAACCAGTTGTTTCGTAACCGGGAAGCCGTTCACTTTTAATTGATAAAAATAATTGCCTGCGCGATTGTCCCCGAGCTGTACGGAAACCCGCGCCAATGCAAACAAATGGTAATGAATGCTGTTAAAAAAGAATACGCATTACATGCCCATACCTTTGTTCAACAAATGTGACAGATAAACCATCTGCGGAAGCCTCTGAAACCGAATGTATGGTTAAAAAACAAGCTGCTACGGAACTAATAGCTGCCGCAGATTTGAAAGCACTGGAAGTGACCGTGATTTCATGTTTGGGTTTCGCAAATACTTCGCATTGTCTACCCATTATGATAGCGATATGGCCCTTGGTGCAGGTATGACGTTTAATTATTGAGGTTTATTTAGACAAGATAACCATACCTTTGTCTCGGTATGAAAAACGGCGTCGCCATATTACTCCTGTTAAGCTGTCTTGTTGGATTCCCAATAGGACAAATACGGGCATGTAACGACGCTAAAGGCATTCAAAATACTGCAACATCAGCTTCATCAGATGTCCAACATTGCTCCTACGAAGTAGATGAATGTATCGGATTCCATCCCGGCAAGGAATGTCCGCCCGATACCGATGGTTGTGGAAAGTGTCATTGCCCGGGATGTGGTACAATTGCCGGTTGGACATTTGTCAGCATTTTCAAAAACACATTTGTCGAACTATCCATACCCGATTGGTCAAATTTCTACAGGATTACCAATTACTGCTACACTCCGCCAAGCACCTCGGCGCATATTTCAGCCCTGTTCCGTCCACCGATAAATAAGTTGGGTTAAATCCCTATGCCGACCAGATCCTTTGGTCGCATGCATGGGTTTTCCGGCATTTGGCATAAGCCAGAGGTCGGATACTTTATTTTTTATCTATCAACCCATCTATCTATGCTGGATAACATCATTCATTTTTCTATAAAGAACAAACTGGTCATTGGCCTATTGACACTCGCGCTTGTCGCCTGGGGAAGTTGGTCATTGACCCATTTACCGATTGACGCGGTACCTGATATCACCAACAATCAGGTACAGATCATCACACCTGCCCCGTCGCAAGCCGCGCTCGACATCGAGCGGCTGGTTACCTTTCCAATCGAGCAATCTGTAGCCACCATTCCCAATTTGGTTGAAGTGCGCTCCTTTTCGCGATTTGGTTTGAGCGTCGTAACGGTCGTTTTTAAGGACGAGGTAGACGTTTATTGGGCGCGTCAACAGGTTGCAGAACGCCTCGCTCAAGTCAAAGACAATATCCCGTCAGGCGTTGGTACACCCGAAATGGCTCCGGTGACAACTGGTTTGGGCGAAATTTTTCAATACGTTCTCCATACTAAGCCTGGTTTTGAGGATAAATATTCGGCCATGGATTTGCGAACGATTCAGGACTGGATTGTCCGCCGCCAACTCCTCGGTGTGCCTGGAGTGGCTGACGTAAGCAGTTTTGGCGGTTTCCTGAAACAGTATGAAATCTCGCTCAACCCGGACAGGCTGCGGGCCATGAACCTTTCGATTGCAGACATTTTTACCGCCCTAGAAAAAAACAACCAAAACACGGGCGGCGCATATATTGACAAAAAACCAAACGCATGGTTTGTACGCAGCGAAGGGCTTATAACTTCGTTGGCTGACATTGAAAACATCGTTGTAAAAAGTGATGCGGGCAGTGTACCGATTCTTGTCCGCGATGTGGCGACGGTCCAATTTGGCCACGCCATTCGTTACGGGGCCATGATCCGCAATACTGAAGGCGAGCACGTCGGAGCCGTTTTGTTCATGTTGAAAGGTGCGAACTCCTCCCAAGTCATTGCCAATGTGAAACAACGGGTGGCACAAATTGAAAAAACCTTACCTGAAGGTGTGATGATCGAGCCTTTCCTCGACCGGACTAAACTGGTAAAGTCCGCCATTTCGACCGTTAATACCAACCTGATGGAAGGCGCGCTCATTGTCATTTTGGTACTCGTTTTGTTCCTTGGAAACCTACGGGCGGGCTTACTCGTTGCCTCAGTCATTCCATTGGCCATGCTTTTTGCAATTGGCATGATGACCGCTTTTGGCGTGTCTGGCAACCTCATGTCGCTTGGTGCGATTGATTTTGGCCTCATCGTCGACGGAGCGGTCATCATCGTAGAAGCCACCATGCACTTTTTAGGATTGAAACACCTTGACCGCCGTCTTACCCAACCAGAAATGGACGATGCGGTAGCTGCATCTAGCAAAAAGATGATGACCTCCGCCGCCTTCGGCCAAATCATCATACTTATCGTTTACCTCCCGATTTTAGCACTTGTCGGCATCGAAGGCAAAATGTTCAAGCCGATGGCACAAACCGTTTCTTTTGCCATTTTGGGGGCTTTTTTACTTTCATTAACCTATGTTCCAATGATGTCTGCGCTGGTTTTGAGCAAAAAAACAGCACATAAAGTGAACTTCTCTGACCGGATGATGGCCTTTTTTCAACGGCTATACGAACCGGCCATACGATTTTCCTTGCAATGGAAACGAAGTATCGTAGCGGCTGCTCTCGGCATATTGGTATTGAGCATCTTGTTGTTTCAAAGCCTTGGCGCGGAGTTTTTACCAGCGATTGATGAGGGTGATTTCGCCGTTGAGACTCGCGTGCTAACTGGCAGCAGCCTCACTGAAACAGTGGATGCCGCCACAAAAGGTGCGGGCGTACTGCTCAAAAACTTCCCAGATGAAGTAAAAGAAGTAGTCGGAAAAATCGGCTCCTCCGAAATACCGACCGACCCCATGCCAATGGAGGCTGCCGATATGATGGTTATTTTAAATGACAAAAAGGATTGGAAAAAAGCCAAAACCAGCGACGAACTGGCCGTAAAAATGGCAAACGTACTCCAGGAAATCCCAGGTGTGACCTTTGGATTTCAACAGCCTATACAGATGCGTTTCAATGAACTAATGACTGGTGCCCGACAGGACGTTGTAATCAAAATCTATGGAGAAGACCTGGATTCGCTCACCCAATATGCGGTGCAAGTTGGCAAAATCGCCAACGGAATTGAAGGAGCAAAGGACCTATATGTGGAAGAGGTCACAGGCATGTCACAAATTGTAGTCCAATTCAACCGCGCCCAAATCGCCCGTTTTGGCCTCAACATCGAGGATGTGAACACCGTGATTAACACAGCCTTCGCCGGGCAGAGCGCAGGGCTGGTTTTTGAAGGTGAAAAACGTTTCGACCTCGTCGTGCGTCTTGAGCAAAACAAACGGCAGGGGCTGACCGACCTCCAAAACCTATTCATCACCACATCTGGAGGCCAACAAATCCCACTTTCGCAGGTGGCCAATGTGGCTTTCAAAGTAGGCCCGAACCAAATCCAACGGGATGATGCGAAACGGCGGATTACGATCGGTTTCAACGTGCGTGGCCGTGATGTAGAAAGCATGGTGCTTGAATTGAAAAGCAAAATCGGGCAGCAAATCAAGTTTGCGCCTGGTTATTACCCGACATTCGGAGGCACTTTTGAAAACCTGCAACAGGCTCGCGCCCGGCTTTCGGTTGCCGTACCAGTCTCCCTTTTGTTGATTTTTGTGCTGTTGTTTTTCGCCTTTGGCTCGCTCAAACAAGGCTTGTTGATTTTTACGGCCATTCCACTCTCCGCCATTGGCGGCATCGTGGCTTTATGGCTGCGCGATATGCCATTTTCTATTTCAGCGGGTATTGGTTTCATCGCACTCTTCGGGGTGGCCGTACTCAATGGCATCGTGCTAATTGCCGAATTCAACAGACTCAAAAACAGCGGTTTGCATGATTTAACTGAAATTGTGCTGCGTGGTACCCGCATCCGGTTGCGGCCGGTTTTGTTGACTGCGACTGTTGCCTCGCTCGGTTTTTTACCGATGGCAATTTCGGCAGGTTCCGGCGCTGAAGTGCAGCGTCCGTTGGCTACCGTCGTCATAGGGGGCTTGCTTTCAGCCACCGCACTGACACTGCTCGTGCTGCCGTGTTTGTATGTTTTATTTGAAAACATGCGTCGGAAACGTCGAAAGGCGCCCATATCAACTGCCATAGTGCTGCTTTGCATGTTAGCTTTACCGATTAGCATATCAGCCCAAAACCTGCCAATGACCCTTGATGTCGCCATTGAAACAGCTGTAAAAAACAACCCTGGACTGGCTGCCACGGTTGCCCAAACGGAGTATTTCAAATTGCTGCGCGGATCGGTGAAAGAATTGCCAAAAGCAGATATCTCCCTAACGATCGGCCAGTACAATTCCTTTGAATGGGGCGACAACAACCTTGCGGTTAGCCAAATTTTTCCGTCCAGGAAAGTGTTCAAGGCCCGCGCCGCACTTGCCAACGAACAAATAAAAACCGCCGAGACAAAGACTGCTATTTCTCGCAATGAATTGGTTTGGAATGTCAAACAGGCGTTTTATCAGTTGCTTTACCAGCGTGAAGTCGGGGCCTTACTGGGTCAGCAAGACAGCCTTTATGCCGATTTGGCCCGCGCAGCAGCGCTCCGGTATCGGGCGGGAGAGGGTACTTTTTTGGAAAAATCGTCTGCCGAAACGCGGCTTGCCGAAAGCCGAAATGCGTTGCGTCGCAACGTGGCTGAGCAATCAGTGTTGTCCGCCCGGCTGCAAATGCTGCTAGTATCACCTTTACCGGTCGAAGTGGTTGCTCAACCCTTGGCGGTACTTGGTTTTGTGCCGTTGGCTGATAGTTTGGCAACAAAAACCCATCCAACGCAGGCATTTTTTAAACAACAGATCAGCCTCGCTGAACGGCAACGAGACCTGACTGCCACTGAATTGCGACCCGATTATTCAGTCGGTTATTTCAATCAGTCCTTGATTGGCACACCCAGAAGCAGCGCCGTGGATGCCCAAAACGCGAAAGTCTGGAATCGTTTTCAGGGTGTTTCCATCGGCGTGGCAGTGCCTTGGTCGCGCAAACCGCTGCGGGCGAAAATCCAAGCCGATATCAAACTGCGCGACATCGCTACATTGAATCTGCAAAACAACGCGCTGCAACTGCGCGGCGAATACCAGCAGGCTGTTCAGGAACTCGCACAGCGACAAACAAGCCTTGATTTTTATCAAAAAACTGGCTTGCCAAACGCCGCGCTCGTAGCCAACCAATCGGCAACAGCATACCGTAAAGGCGAAATCGGCTATTTGGAACACCTGCTCAATTTGCAACAGGCCGCCGCGCTACGCGAGGGCTATCTACAAACGCTGAACGAATACAACCAAACGGTCATTTACCTGCAATACCTTGCGGGACAGTAGTCAAGTGAGGCGGTGACTTTGAGTCACCGCCTCACTATCACCAAACATTTTCAACCCAAACCGGGCATCCATACCCGTCATTTAATTTTATAAAAGATGATCCAGAAATTATATTTCACTTTTTTAGCCTTACTTTTTATCCTGTTTTTGACAGCATGCGGTGGCAAAAACACACCCTCTGAAACTGTAGCTCTTGCTGAGGAGCACCAGGAAGCGACTGTAAATGAGGTAAAACTCACCGAAGCCCAGTTTAAAAACGCGGGCATTGAAATCGGAACAGTGACGGTTCGCGCAATGAGTGGCACGATCACTGCGTCGGGTGAACTTGAAGTACCACCCCAGCAAATGGCCTCGATTCATGCGCCGATGGGAGGTCTTATGCAAAAATCTACCCTGCTCCAAGGTACTTTTGTCAAGAAGGGGCAGGTTGTAGCAGTCCTTTCCAACCCCGATTTTGTGCAAATGCAACAGGATTATTTGGAAGTAAAAAGCCAATTAGAATTTGCCCACATGGAATATGAGCGTCAGCAGGAACTGGCAAAAGAGAATGTAAACGCGCAAAAAACTTTACAACAGGCGAAATCCAATTTCAACGGGCTACAAGCGAAATCAACAGGATTGGCTGAAAAAATCAGGCTTCTGAGTATTGATTTGGCTTCGGTCGAGCTCGGAAAAATCCAAAGTACCATCAATTTGTACGCGCCCATTACGGGATATGTTACAGAGGTGCACGTCAATTTGGGCAAGTTCGTTAGTCCCTCAGATCTGCTTTTCGAAATAGTAGACACGCGAAACATGCACGTCGAATTAAAAGTATTTGAAAAAGACCTGCCGCGACTGCGTGTAGGGCAAAAAGTGCGTTATCAATTAGCCAACGAATCGAAAGAAAGAACCGCCAAAGTCTCGCTCCTGGGTCGCGAAATTGATTCTGACCGTACCGTGCGCGTTCACTGTTTGCCACAAAACGAGGATGGGGACCTCACACCCGGCCTGTTTTTGAAAGCCAATATCGAAACTGGAGCCGCCGAAACAATGGCATTACCAGACGAGGCGGTAGTCAATTTTCAAGGAAAGTACTTCATTTTTAGCAATGGAAAGCCTGATGAAGCAGAGCCAGGAATGGAGCATTTCACAATGATAGCTGTGCAACCTGGGATTTTGGAAGGCGGATATACGGAGGTTTTTTTACCGGAAGGCTTTGACAAAAGAACACCCATTGCACTCAAGAATGCCTACAGCCTGCTCGCCAAGTTAAAAAACAGCATGGAAGAGGAGGCCCAAACTCATTGATTTTGAACGTGGTTCGGACATGAAAGATAAAGCATTAAATATTATGGCAATTTAAAATCCGTCCAAACCAACTCCACAATCTCCGCTTCCTGTGGCAAAAACAAGGTCATTCTCGTTTCAGTTAAAGAGAGCACCTGAACATCCCATTTATCCACCCAACTTGCGCCTGGCACAGGCTGATATCCTGGCGGGTAAATATCAAGGCTCATGGTGGTGGGTGAGAATACATAATGCCGCGATTCAGGGAAAGAAATGCGGCCGGTGGCTGCTTCTTTGTTGTACAAAGACAGTGTACTATCCGCAAAAAATACTGCGAAATAGGGTGTTTCAATGGCTTCCGCGATGCGGTTCACTTCCTTGATGCTGTCGCGCAATTCCCAACGCTCGAACTCGCGAGCACGTCGTTTACTGTACTCGTCTGCAGATTCGTAGTCATAGCCATACCAGGTCCTGGCGCGTTCTTTTTGCACATGACGGTACACTTCATGGGCTTGTGCCAGGCCGGGTTTCTTTTTGTCCACCTGCAAGCCTTGTTCGGCGTATTGCAATACTTCCCAGCGGCCAAGCAAAGTGGGCGCGGCAGTCGTTTGAGCCACAGTAGCAGTAAAATGATATACCAGCAGGAGAGAAATAGTAAAAGTTTTATACATCCTATTTTAACTTTGCGAGATGAAAATTACATTCTACGGTCATTCTTGTTTTTTGGTGGAAGCAGGTGGAAAACGTATTCTATTTGACCCATTCATTTCAGGCAATCCGCTTGCACACTCGGTGGATGTTCAATCGATCCACTGCGACTATATATTGCTTTCCCACGGACACGTCGACCATTGTGCCGACCTAGAAACCATTGCAGAAAACAACCCCGGCGTCAGGATCGTCGGTATTTGGGAGATTCACGACCGTTATAGCCAAAAAGGCTTCAAAACGCACCCGATGAATATCGGAGGTTGGTGGACTTTTGATTTTGGCCGGGTAAAAATGGTAAATGCTGTACACAGCAGTAGTTGGCCAGAAGGTTCCTATTCAGGTTCTCCTGCAGGTTTTGTGCTGGATACTGCAGATGGCGTCCTCTATTTTGCAGGTGATACCGCCTTGACCATGGACATGCAACTGATCCCGATGACTTGTCCCAAGTTGGACCTTGCGATTCTACCCGTTGGTTCCAACTTTACGATGGATTATCACGATGCCCTGATTGCCAGCGATTTTATCCAATGTAACCGCATCATCGGCTGCCATTTCGATACGTTTGGATTTCTAACCATTGATCACGAGGCAGCTAAATCTACTTTCGCATCCAAGAACAAGGAACTGATTTTAATGGATATACTATCTACAGTTTCAAGTTGAAAGTTAAAAGTGGCAAGAGGGAAAATGCCTGGACTACCGTTCAACCTACTTTTAACTTAAAACTTGAAGCTTGTAACTTCATAACCCCAAAGCCTCACGCTCTGCCTTTTTCAAGGATTTTGCCACCAGATCGTAAGAATGATCAATTAATTGCCGGAGTATCCGACCATCCAGACTGCCCTCAAAATCCACGGTATTCCAGTGTTTTTTGTTCATGTGCCAGCCAGGCTGTATTTCCGGATATTGTTCACGAAGCTCTACTGCTTTGTCGGGATCGCATTTCAGGTTGACCGAAAATTGGCCACTTTCCAACCCTGTGAGCGCAAAAAGTTTCCCGCCAACACGCATAACTAGCGTTTCTGGTCCAAAAGGGAAGTACTCAGAACTGGCTTTTTTAGCCAGACAATAATCCCTAAATTGCTCGATATCCATATTTACTGCTTGTATTTCTGCTCAAAACGCTTGTAAAGTTGCTTGTGCTTGTTATCCAGATCAATGGTACGCCCCTGGATAAAAGCAGCTGTAACCTGACAAGTACGCATATCCAATGCGTCTCCTTCGGAAATAAAAAGGGTAGCATCTTTGCCTGTTTCCAGCGAACCACAGGTTTTGTCTATCCCAAGAATCATAGCGGAGTTTAGCGTCAAAGCACTGATTGCTGCTTCCATCGGAAGGCCAAAACCTACTGATTGTCCGGCCTGAAAAGAGAGGTTACGCTGTTTCCAAAACCCATCATTAGAGAAGGCAAAGAGCACCCCTTTTTCCTGTAAAAGTGCTGCCGTTTTGAACTTTTGAGCCACATCCTCGTCTTCGCGGGAGGGTAAACTCTGCGTTCTACCCAGAATGACCGGTACATGGTTCGTTTTTAGAAAATCAGCCACCAGCCATGCGTCACTGACACCGACCAATACCTTTCGCATGGAAAAACGCTCCGCAAAAAGCACCGATTCCTGTATCGTTTTAGCATTGTCTGTATGGATATAAAGGGTAATTTTTTGATCAAAAAGGCCACGCATTGCCTCAAATCGAAGGTTTTTTACTTCAGGTATGGGCTGCAGGGCATAAGCACGGGCTTCCTCAAAAAAGCGGCTCAGCGCCAGCACATCTTTCTCATATTGGTCATTCTTTTTTGTTTCAGGATTACCCGTATCCCAGCCACCGAATGACCGCATTTGGGGCCAATTGAGATGTAATCCTTCGTCGACACGATATGCAGCATCTTCCCAGTTCCAGGCATCGAGCTGCATCACAGAGGAAGAACCTGATATGGTACCGCCTTGGGGCGTTATTTGTGCTAACAAAACACCATTTGAACGAACGGTCGGAATTACCTCCGAATCAGTGTTATATGCCACCAACGACCTGAGATTTGCATTGTATTGACCAATATCAGCATAATCAACAGTCGCATTTACTGCTTCGATCTCAACCAACCCAAGGGTCGTATTGGGCGCAATAAATCCTGGATAGACATGTTTGCCTGAGGCATCATACACTGTTTTATATTTCGTTCGGTCGATCCGTATGGTGGTCGCATCTGCCACAAGGGTCAGTTTTCCATCCTCAAAAGCGATGGCACTATTGGCGATGACTGTGCCATTTCCCAAGTGCGCCGTTGCACCCATAATCAGGATGGAGCCACTTTGAGCAGGTGCGGGTACCGGATTTTGCCCCCCCATCGAAAGGAAACAAGTAGTGAAAAGGGCTATGAAAGATACCCTGATTCTCTTATTTGTCATGGATCGTTTATTTTTATGAGATATATTTCAGGTGCTAATGTACCAAATATTAATGTCTTAGCGAAGCATCCTTCCCAGCCACTTTATTTGCCGTCCAGGCAAAAATACAAGCCGTCCAGAACGAGAACATTGAATAAACGAGTGCCGGTTTTACCATTTCTGCATTTCCCAGCATATTTCCTGCAATAAGAAAAGCCAATGTAGTATTTTGCACACCACTTTCCATTGCAGCGGTCAGGCGTGAAGGATGGAGCATACCCATATAGCGGAGTACAAAATAACCGGTAAGCAGACAGGCTGTATTCTGCAAAAGTCCGACAGGTAAAATGAGTAAAATATCATGGGCATTTAAGCCCGTTCCACCCACGCTTTGGCTACCAAAAAGCTTAACTGCGAATACAATGGCAAGTAAGCCAAGCATAATATATCTGGCAGGTATGCTAATACGTTCTGCAAACACAGGTCGCAACAACCGAAGTAATACGCCAAAAAATGCTGGAATGATCGTAATTAAAAAAATATGCCCCATCGTATCCCAAAAAGGCAGATGAAGTTCAGAAGACTTACTTAGGAAAATACGCAATGCCATATTGACAACAATCGGAATGGAGAACATGGTGAGCGCACTATTGACCGCTGTCAGTGAAAGGGATAGCGCCACATTGCCGCGCCACAGGTAAGTCAAAAAACCAGATGTGGCCCCTCCGGGACTAGCCGCAAGGATGACGAAACCGACTTTTATCTCAGCGGGGATTGGTAGCAGTAACGTGATCGTAAAGGCAATGGTAGGCAGCGCAATCATTTGGATCGTAAGCGCAGTAAAAAAGGCACGTGGGTAACGCACCACACTCATGAAGTCGGCAAATGTGAGGGATAAGCCCACGCCAAACATCACAAGTGCCAATACTGAACCAACCGAAAGATCAACAAAAAATGCAGGACTCAAGAGCGGAAGTAGTTTTTTTTTGCACAAAAGTAAAACGCTAAGCCAGCTCTCCAAGCGTGTTCCATCTTTTCATTCGATATTGCACCGTAAACCGTCTACCGTTTTCCATATACCGTGTACCGTTTACCGTGTACTGGTTACCGTATAACGTGTACTGGTTACCGTATAACGTGTACCGTTTTCCGCAAACCGTTGAATATTATGAAAATAACTGCATTTTATATCGCAGAAGGCATACGATTAAAAGTATTGAAAGAGGCTTATGCTGGTTCGCTCCTCCAGGAAACGCCTTTTGAACTCTTCTATCGCGTAGATAAAGAAAGCTATTTTTATGCGGTTGATTATGGCGCAGTAGTTTTTGCCAATATGGACGATACAGATATGAGCAAAAACCTTGCCTTACTGCAAGCTATGTGCCTGCGCCCCTTGCCAGAAAAACTGCGGGATGATTTTGAAATTGTGCTACGTCCTGATGAGCCACTTCATTTCGGCTTCGGCAGCCTCAGTTGCCCACGTATCACGGAAGACGTCGCAAAGATTGTGATGTTGAATGTGGCACATTCGGTATCCATGGACTTTTATACCCGACGGGTAGAAGAACTACTTGCGGAAATACACGTATTTACCAACCAAATGGAGCAAGAAGGTACGATTCATATCAGCCGTTCCAATATGATAAAGTTTATTGGGCGGATGCTGAACAGCAAGAATCGAATCATCGAGAATCTCTTTATTTTCGACAGTCCTGACCTCACCTGGGACGATGAATACCTCGACAAGATCCACCTTGGGTTGGCGCGTACGTTTGAGATACAGAGCCGGTTTAAGGAAGTGGAATACACGTTTAAAGTCATCGAAGACAACCTTTCCGTGTTTCGCGAGCTATATCTACACCGCGAAAGCAGCAAACTGGAATGGATCATTATTGCGCTGATCTGTATCGAAGTTTTTGATCTGATCTTGGGGAAGTTTTTTTAATGACCCAATTAAGATCATCTCTTGTAATGACCTAAATCCTTGATTGCCGGTATTTTCAACACCTACATTTGTGCTGTCCTTTAAGAAAAAGGTACACATTTTTCAAGAAAAAACCAAAAGCAGGTTCTTAGGAAAATCGGTAAAAAAACTTAAGCTTATCTTTTTGGGTGCTATGGTGCATGTAATGGGAGATTTATACGCAGAAAACAAAAATTCTTCTAAATTTTTCCTTTCCGACTTCTCAAAGAACTGGCATCTATTTTTGATCCGAAAAATGTGTACCCATTCTAATTTTTATTCACTTACTAAATAAACACTTGCTTTATGAAAAAGATTCTCGTAATCACTGCACTTTTCCTTTTAACGTTCATCACGGTATCACATGCCCAGTTTGTGATTGGCGGCAACATCGGCTTTTCAGCCAATAATACAAAAGCTGAGCCCACGGGAGACACGCACAAAATCACAACCATCAACATGGTTCCGCGTTTTGGCTACATTTTCGGCGACAACTGGGCCGGGATTGAAGTCGGTATCAACTCATCTACACATGAAAATACCGACCTGGGGAAGGACAAAACAAATCTAACTACCATTGCTCCATTTTTCCGCCACAACTTTATCAACGCCAATAATATGGGCGTCTGGTTGGAAGCACAAGCTGGAGTTGTATTTGGAAAAAGCGATCAGGATGGTACTGATTATGCAAAGTACACCGGGTTTGGTGCAGGGATTCGGCCAGGGGTTATCTTCTATGTTACCGAGAGCCTTTCTTTCGAGGCTTCTTTTGGCCGGCTTGCATTCAGGCAAATGAAAAATGCAAATCCTAATGACTCCAGTATCAATTCGACCAATTCGGAGTTTGGGCTAAACCTAAACGGTGACACCTTCCTTTTCGGGGTGAACTACTCTTTTGGGGGTGCATCAGAAAAATAGGATTTACACCTGATTTTTGTCAAACAGAAAAGTCGCCTGGAATGCACCGGGCGACTTTTCTATTTTACAAAACAGGGACAATGTTATCATTTTCCCTCCTCCATCCGAACAAAATACATCATTCCAGCTTTATCGATCACGCCCAACAGTTTACCCGATTCATCGGCCACGCCAATGATCCCAATACCTTGTTGACGGATTAAATTTTGCACCTTAACGAGCGAATCGTCCAGTTGTACCAACTGGACGTTTTGGGTATATTGACTGATTTCGGACGTCACATCAGGCTTTCTCATGGCACGAACGATATCCTCTTCTTCAAGGATTCCGACCAGGCGATCATTCACATCGAAGACTAAAAAGTGCCTTTCAAGGCCATGACGGAGGGTTTCAATGGCCGTAAGCATCCAATCATTGGAGCGTAGGCGTGTGAAGTGTGGACGCAGCACATCGCGGGCTTTATAGCGGGAAAGCAGGTCTTCCGTTTGAACATTATCGTTCTCGGCTCGGGCGGCATAGATGACAAAAATACCCAAAATACTCAGCATAACGTCACTGCTCCAAAGCCCAGCCCCAACCAAAATCAAGGCAATCACCTGTCCCAGCCATGCTGCGATCCTGGTTGCCTTTGGCCTGCCCAGCCACATAGAAAGTAAAGCCCGGAACACACGGCCACCATCCATAGGGAAGGCTGGGATCATGTTAAAAATGACCAGCATTAAATTGGTAAAAGCCAGATAAATGAAAAAATGCACGGTCGGGGACATCAGATACCCAGACTCTGTGGCGATTTCCTGGCCGATATTTCTGGTTTGAACCGCTGAGAATAACATTTCCCCAAAGCTTCCTGCCTCGACCGTAAAACTGATCACGACAAATAATATCACTGCAATGACCACATTCACTGCCGGGCCAGCTATGGCTACCACGAATTCATGGAAGGGTTTTTCTGGCATCCTTTCCAGCCGTGCAACACCGCCAATGGGCATCAGTACAATGTCCCGGGTTTTCACCCCATATCTTCGGGCAGCGATGGCATGGCCGTATTCATGAAGCAAAACGCATAGAAACAAAGACATGAACAGCACCGTCAGCCAAATCGTTTCTGCTATTCCAAGGCCTTCGCTTTGGGCATGCCAAAGGATGTAGAGGAAAATTAATCCGAATGTCCAGTGTAAAAAAACCGGTATTCCCAGCCAGGTAAAAACTTTTAGTGAACCGCGCATTTATAGAGGTAAAAGGGGTGATAATGAAAAAAGAAAGCCCCCGATGTGGGAAAGAGCATAAGATAGCACTTAATACTCGTTAGCTTATTTTACAGGTTTAGTAGCAAGGATAATATATTGGTAATCAAGCACGTCCTTATCTACCTTTGAAATCTTAAACCCTGCAGTAGTAAGTTCGTGTTCAACCTGGGCAAGGGATACCTTATACTCATCCGGTGGTCCCACTGGCAGGTTATTCTTTTTGAAATCGATGATAAGCAGTTGTCCACCAGGAGCAATGCCTTGATAGAGGACTTTGAGATATTGCGCCCTGTTTTCGATGTACGCGTATGTATTTACGATCACTACATTATCTGCTTCTCCGGGTTTAAGGAGTGGATCATCAAATTTAGCCAGTCGGCTCTCAAATCTATCCCTATAGACCTCAGGAAGCCGTACTTTCACGCTGTCGAGAAAATTAATAAAGCGTGGGTCAATGTCTATGGCAATTACTCTTTTGGCTTTAGGCACCAATCGGAACGTAAAATAGCCTGTTCCGGCACCAATGTCCGCCACTGTTTTGTCTTTGAGGTCGCCCAGGAAAGAAATAACCAATTCAGGCTTTTGCCATATCCCCCTATCCTTGTCCTCAAAGTCGGCAACCAGGCTTTCAAAATTGCCAGCACCCGTTTTTGGCAGTTGCAATGGCTCTGAAATGGTTGAAGCTGCTGGCTTTTCCCGGAACATTGCCGGATCCTCTTTACTGGGACGTGATTCGTTTTTACACGAAAAAAATACAGCGACTAATAAAAGTAACGTAGGAATGTACCTCATGGATGGATTCAGTAGAGCTGAACAGCGACAAATGTAAGAAGACCGTGTTGAACACTTTTGAAAAGTTGACGAGGTAGAATGTTTCAACGACCGAAAAAAGGTTTGTAAGCCTTCTATCTTTGCAAAAATACCCTGAAGCCTATTGACCAATTTTAAATCATTGACTACATTTAATATGAAATCGATTTCCACCCCTACCGGACTAGCCTATTGGTCCGCCAATCTGCTTGTGGTAAGCATGGTGGCATCTCCGTTTTTGCTTTCTATTAGTATGTGGTTAATGGTATTAGCCGCCTGGTGGCACACGGCTCAAACGCTGCAAGCCTCTCTTCGCCTGCCAGGAACCTGGTGGAAGGTATTAAAAGTTTCTTTTCAGCGCCTCTTCGCCCGCCGGGAACTTGCCGTGCTTTCGTTGCTTTTGTTGGTTCCTGCCATAAGTTTTTTTTGGTCAGACGATAAAACATATTGGCTGCGGCTCGTGCAAACACGGATTCCGTTTTTAGTACTTCCCTGGGCTTTTGCCAACAGCCCGACCCTATCGGAAAGACAATGGAAATCAGTGCTGTATCTCTTTTTTTGGTTTATGGTGGTTATGTGTATCGCCATTGGGATCAATTTCTTATGGCATTATGACGTTATTATCGAAGGGCTCGGGAGAGGAAATCCAATACCTGTACCACGTTCGCACGTTCGATTTAGTCTTATCCTAGCGACATCCATCCTTGCAGGTATCCGGCTTTGGCGGCATGTATTTTACCTGCGTCGAGCCTGGGAGAAAAAAGCATTGGTTTGGGGTATCTTGTTTTTGTTTGTTTTCTTGCATGTACTTTCTGTCCGTGGGGGGCTTTTTTCCTTATATGCTGCATTGCTTTTTGCGTTGTTTCGTTATATCTGGATAAGCAAAAAATGGCTCTCCGGACTTGCCGCCTTGAGCTTAATCATCGCGGCGCTCTGGTTCGCAACCGAAACCGTTCCAAGCCTTAAAATGCGCATAGCTTACATGAAATACGATTGGGAACGCTTCCAAACGCAGGATAATGGGCATCTTTATTCAGATGCCGTACGCTGGGTTTCACTCCAATCAGGCTGGAGTTTATGGCAGCAAAATCCAATGCTTGGTACAGGTGCCGGCGACCTGCTCAGCGAGACCAAACGGAATACCGCTGCTTTGTTCCCAACCTACGCCCATGAAGCCCGGTTGCCACACAATCAGTTTGTTTTTATTCTGGCCAGTACCGGGCTTATTGGCTTGATATTCAGTCTTATCGCCTTCTTTGGGCCGATCTACGCGGGGCGAAAAAATATACTTTTCATTAGTTTTCAGATAATGGCTTTTGCATCGTTCCTCATTGAGTGCACGATTGAAAATGCTATTGGGGTGTCTTGGTTCTTGTTTTATTCTTTGTGGTTTTTGAATGCCAGAAAAGGAAAATCTGATGATTCGAAACCTCAACTGTAAATTTGCGATAAAAAACATCCTATGCAATATCATGTCGATATAGATCAACTCTTGGCTCGCATCACGACGAACCCTAATATCATGTTGGGTAAGCCTACTATTCGTGGCACACGATTGACGGTGGAACATATCCTTAAAGCTATCGGGCGCGGCCTTACCCTTGAGCAACTAAAGGATGATTTCCCGTTCCTTGAACCTGAGGATATCCAAGCCTGCATCATGGATGCAACCCAGCTCGTTGAAAATGAGCGAGTCTATGCACTGCCCAATTAATTATGCTTAAGTTCGTGGTCGACGTTGAAGTTGGCAACAAAACACTCCAAGCCCTACGAAACGATGGTTTTGATTTCATTTCCATCCTTGAAATTGAGCGCGCTATGGCAGATTATGCTATTCTTTCAATCGCAGAATCGGAAGGTCGTATGGTCGTTACTATGGACAAAGATTTTGGCGAGTTAGTCTACCGATCTGGATTAAAACACAACGGTGTGTTGTTATTACGCCTGGAGGATGCCACAGGTGAAGAAAAAGCAGAAATTATGCGGAGGATCCTCTTATCTTTTGCAGAACAAATCGAAGGCAAGTTTTGCGTATTTCAAAACGGACGGCTTCGGATTCGATGAGCAAATATCATGCAAGCAAAAAAATCCTTCGGGCAACATTTTTTAAAAGACGAACTGATCGCCGAACGCATCGCCGAGAGTCTCTTACAAGCAAACCAAACAGGCTGTGTGCTTGAAGTCGGCCCCGGTATGGGTATGCTGACCAAATATCTGATCGCCCACCCGGAATACGAGACTTTTGCAGTCGAAGCAGATCGGGACATGGTGGAGTATTTGGCCAAAAACTATGCTGAATTTGCTGAAAAGCACTTAATTCCAAAAGACTTTCTGGATTTTGATGCACCGGCCTTCTTTGGGGAAAGGCAGTTTTGCCTCATTGGAAACTACCCCTACAACATCTCCACCCAGATCCTGTTCCGGCTACTTGACTGGCGGAATCAGATCCCTGAAATGGTCGGGATGTTCCAAAAAGAAGTCGCTGACCGGATCGTATCCAAGCCAGGATCAAGGGTATATGGTATTACCAGTGTGCTGGCACAGGCATACTTCAAAACCGAATACCTTTTTACCGTAGAACCTGGATCATTCATTCCGCCACCTAAGGTGGTATCTGCCGTGATACGGCTTACCCGAAAGGACGGATTTGAACTCGGCTGCGATGAAAAACGATTCAAAACCATCGTAAAAACGGCTTTTGGCCAAAGACGAAAAATGCTCCGGAACACACTCAAACCTTTCTTTGACAACGAACTGCTAATGAGCGATCCCTATTTTGAAAAACGGCCGGAAACCCTTGGATGGGAGGAATATGTGGCTTTGGCTAATAAAATTTAGGTCATTAGTCGTCATTGGGTCATTAGAAGTCATTGGGGCATTAGATGTCATTAGAAGTCATTGGGGCATTAGAAGTCATTAGAAGTCATTGGGGCATTAAAAGTCATTAGAAGTCATTGGGGCATTAAAAGTCATTGGGGCATTGGGTCATTAGAAGTCATTGGGGCATTAGAAGTCATTGGGGCATTAGAAGTCATTGGGGCATTAGAAGTCATTGGGGCATTAATGACGATAAATGACCCAATGACCTTAAATGACTTAATGACGTTAAATGACTTAATGACGTTAAATGACCCAATGACTTCTAATGACCCAATGACTTCTAATGACCCAATGACCTTAAATGACCCAATGACATTTAATGACCCAATGACCTTAAATGACTTAATGACGTTAAATGACCCA
>CANJPT010000071.1 GCA_947476195.1 Lewinellaceae bacterium
GCCATATTCACACCTTAATGGCCGGACGCGGCACTAGTGCTTCATCTGCCGAATGACCTATGAATTGGGTTAATGAAGCACCAGGGTATCGATCATTCCAGGTATTTTTTATCAAATTCAACCCCATGTTACTCCAGTAAGGCTATCAACTCTTCCTTAAAGGCTTTGATCTTGTGATGTTCTTTCTGATTTTTTAGGTACTTTATGAGGTTATCTTTTGCACTGAACGAATAGGTGAATGCAGCATACCCATCCTGCCAGCCACCAAAATCAGGAAACAATTCCTTATTTTTGATGTAGTCTGAACTTGCGAGTTAAATATCCTAAATCAAAGCAGCAGGTGCAACCGTAGGATGGATATGGGTCACAATATGAATGTGGTCTTCCACGCCATTGATGCGATACAGATGGCATTTTTTGTTTTTTAGAATCCCCCAAATCTATTTGAATAATTCGGAGCGGCTTTCTTTGACGAGGGTGGACTTACTGCACTTTGTGCTGAAGACGATTTGATACAGGATTTGTGTGTAAGTTCTCATTTTCTAGTGTTTGGTTGGGTTTGATAGTAAATTGATTGGTGTATCATTCAACCCTTTCAGGGTTGTCACTCCTCGCGCATTACATTACCCCGGATTACAATCCGGGGCTATTCAAATTTGACCCTTTTAGGGTCTTAATTAAACGACATTGTGCTAACACCCCATCACTTGAGTCCGCCCTGCCGTAAACGACACGAGCCATCCCGAATCGATCGGAATGGCTCGCGTTGCACCTAAATCAAAAACACAATCCTACTTCTTCACGCGCTCCATATAAGCACCTGTAGCAGTATCAACTCTGATCTTGTCACCCTGCTCGCAGAAAAGCGGCACCCGTACTTCAGCGCCTGTTTCTACAGTGGCTGGTTTGAGGGTGTTGGTTGCCGTGTCGCCACGCATCCCCGGCTCGCAGTAGGTAATCGTGAGTTCAACTGTTTGTGGCAATTCCACAGACAGTATAGTCTCCTTAGCCGCATGGTATAGCACCTCAACGACATCCCCTTCTTTGAGGAATTTTCCGTTGTCGACCATATCTTCAGGAATAGAGATCTGGTCGTAGGTTTCCTGATTCATGAGGGCATATCCGCCGTCTTCAGGATAGAGGTATTGAAATTTTCGGCGTTCTACACGCACTTCATTGACGGTTGCGCCACTGTTAAAAGTATGTTCTACCACCCTTCCAGAAGTAGTACTTTTAAGTTTGACCCACACCTTACCGCTACCGCGTCCTACCTGAAACTTCGAAAAATCAATGATTTTAACGATGTCATTGTTGTGTTCGATGCAAAGGCCGTTGCGGATATCTGTCGTCGTTGCCATTATAATTAATGATGAATGATGAATGATAAATGATAAATTTTGGGGAATTCAGCCCTCATTTAACGGGCAATCCTCCTTCACCCAAAAGGGCTGTGGCGGGTAAACGCGCGCAAAGGTAGCTCCTTTTCGGTTTTTTAGAAAAGTTCAGTGAAAAATCGTTTGAAATGGAATACATCAGAAGCCTGACTTACAATAATGCCGCACCAAAAACGCCGGCACTATCCCCCAGTTTAGGCCGAAGAAAGAGGGTGTCGATCCTGTGGTTAAAAAGATGTTCTAGCACTTCTGATGGCCCATCCGTGTATAGACGCTCAATATTCCCGACACCACCGCCCAGGACTATCGCATCCGGATCCATGATATTAATGACCACCGCCATGGCTTTGCCAAAAAAGTGAAGAAGCCGATCTATCGTTTGGATAGCCGCCTGGTTTTCGACTGATTATGAGCGTGTTACGATCTCACAAAGGTTTAACTTTTGCCCCGTCAGACTGGTATAAAAACGCTCCAGCGCAGGTCCGGAGATTACATTTTCCACGCAGCCTAAATGCCCGCAATAGCAAGAACCGCCGCTTTCATCCAGAAAATCATGTCCCCATTCTCCTCAAATACCCTGTCTTTCATTGCGGACTTTACCGTGAAGTACCCAGCCACCACCGACTCCTGTACCGAGAATCACCCCGAATACGGCATCAGCGTTGGACAAAACTTCTGGCACTGCCCCCATTAGGGCTTCCGCCACCGCACAACAATTCGCATCGTTTGCAAGGCGGACCAGAATACCGAGTCGGGCTTCCATATCCTTGTTGAAAGGGTGATTGTTGAGGACCATTCATTGGTTTTTAATTTTTGTTTTCTGCCCATACCGAAGAGAGGCAGCGTAATTATTTGATTTGAACCCTCATTGGCAACCTTATCTCATTGGCTAAATTTACTTCAAAAACTTCTCCTCAAACACACCTTCATTGCCCCTGTCGTCTTTTACAGCAAGGCGCAGGGTATGATTTCCGGTGCGTACACGCTCATCGAATGTATAAGTGAGCCGGTTGCGTTTTTTATCATACTCGAACAACACCCATTGTCCGTCTATCGTACCACGATAGGTAAAGTTCTCCGCATCTCCTGCAATAGAGAAATTGTCTAACACCCGGAAAGTCAGAGCGGTTTTACGGCGCATATCAGTAGTAAAAGCAATGGGCGTGATACGTGGTGCAACGGTATCGGCCATGATGCAATAGTCTCCAAAAGAGCGGGTGTTGGTACTAAGCCATTCCCCTTGCCAGGTGCCGCCACAATTATCCGGGCGGCCTTCGTTACAGTTGGCAATGATAGCCTTTGACCTCAGATTTGCCGGCAGGCGCGTAGGTTTTATCTGAATTTTGAAGGGTTTATGTATTGGCGTCCGGTCATCGTGCAGATGATGCATGGTAGAAAAAATATCACTACTGCTGTCATCACCGACCATGTATTGCAATTCTACCGTCTCATAAAGTGTACCTTTTGACATCTCCATTGAAAAGTCCTCCATATCAATATGACTTTCGGAATCAAATGGCAATAGAAACTGATAAGGGATACGCATGAAAGTTTCCATAGCCGCGTCATCGCGCAAAGCCCAAAAATTCAGGCTATGGGTATTGCCCAGTGCATCGCTGATCTTCAGTGTTATTTTCGTAGGCTTTATAGGATCTAATAAGATGGCACCCATGGTCTCGGTCTGAGTATAGTTGCTCAAAAAGTCTCCAGGCAAGGTAAAGCAGCGATGGAACCAGGCTCCATAGCGTTGCTTGGTGGAGTAGTCTATGTGCGCATTAAGGTAACGGGTATCATCAAAATCAAATTCATCTGCCGTCCATTTGAAACTTAATTGATCATTGGCGAATAGCGCGACAGAATACACCCCATTGTCGTTGCGAAATCCGGTGGTATGGTCGTACGTTTTCACCCCGAATCCGACGCGTATTCCTCCGATTCGAATGGTATCGCCTTCGAGCCCGATAGCTCCTTTTTTATCTATTTGGAGCGGCAGCACCTTGCTACTCATCACCTCCCTCCTTTCATTTAGAAAGTACACTTTCAGATCCCGCAGATCTGGAGCCACATTATCCGTTACTGGAATCCCGCAGAGCAAAGGATTTACGGCTTTGCCAGATGGGCTTCTGATCTCGAAATGCAGGTGTGGTCCACTAGACCCGCCAGTATTGCCTAAGTAGCCGATTTGTTGACCTTTTTTGACTTTAAACAACATATCTGGCGGCTTTAATTCAAGCTCAAAACGCTCATGTTCATATTGGCTGTTTTTTACAAATTGCTGAATATCAGCACTAAAACGGTCCAAGTGAGCATACAACGTTGTGTACCCATTTGGATGGTGCACATAAAGGACATTTCCATAAGCACTGGCCTGTACTTTAATAATTTCAATGTACCCATCTGCAGCGGCAAAAACGGCATTGCCTGTCACCCCATCAATATCAAGTCCGGCATGGAAGTGGTTGGGACGAAGTTCACCGCAAGTGCCCGTGAGGTGTATTGCTCCTGCGACAGGGGAAGAAAAATAGTCGGTCGGGTATATTTCTTTTTTTGCCATCAGCAACCTTGCTGCAGCCCGCTCGGGTTTGCCGAAAGCCCATATAGCAAAAACTGCGATAGAAGCGCCGAGCAATAATGGAAAGAAGTTCTTTTGCACGGGATGTATCTTTTTTATGACAAGATAGAGGCAAGTGATGTACCTGTTCTTTCATCGTTACTAAACGCGTTGAAATCACATTATGACTGTATCACTTCATATGCTGCTTAGGCCAGCCCAAAAACCGGGCTGTAATGATAGGTACAAAGAAAAATCCTGCAGTAATAACACTAACGATCAGATCGGCAACATCACTTTCCATGGCATGGGCCCAACCTTGTCCTTTAAAAAAGTGACAAATAAATGAAAAGCTTAGTTTAACACCAAGGATTCCGATGACCACAAATGCGCTGGTTTCCAGGAATGGATATCGTTCCAGGAGAAAGACAAACCATTGTGCTATAAACCGCATTGCAAGAATACCGATGAAAACGCCAGTACAAACGAGGTAAATATTATCTGTGAAGGCTACTGCTGCAAACACATTGTCGATGGAGAATGCCAGATCCACAGCCTCCACTGCTATGACAGTAGCCCAAAAAGACCCAACAAGACCGATCTTTAGTTTGTAATACCAGGTCTGCGTTTTATTCAACTTATCGTCGCTGGTCTGCGGGGTTGCTTTTTTGCGGAAATAATCTACGGCGAGGTAGATTAGATAAAGACCACCAATTGTTTTCAACCACCAGATCTTTATCAGCCTGGAAGCAAAGACAAGACAAATTCCTCTAAAGAAGTATGCCCCGATAATACCATAACGCAGGGCAAGTTTACGTTTTTCAGGGGGGAGGTCGAGTACCATAGTAGCGATCACCGCCGCGTTATCCACGGAGAGCAAACTCTCGATGAGTATCAGATTAAGTATGATAACAAGCGAGTGCTCCCATTCGCTGCTAAATATTTGCTGCAAAAATTCCGTCATGGATTATTTCTCTCGTTAGAAATGGTTGAGTTTTCTTATTTTTATTTGCCGGCCGCTTGTAACAGTGTGTCAGAATCACGCACAAGGCTTTCAAGTTCGCGAAAGAGGTCTTTCTTCCGCCGGGTCTGTTCGGTATCTTTGACCACCGCTTTTGGATCTTTTTTCTTGCCTATTGGCGTAGTTGCGGCTTGCTGATCAACGGCTTCTATTTCGTTGAGATCCTGTTCAAGCTCGATTTTTCGTGCTTCTAATTCATCCAGGCGTTTAATCAACTTTGCGTCTACATGATGCGCCTGAGTTCGAACAGCTTTATACACACCACCAAGTTTATCGAGTGCCGCATCATACTTTCCAGCGTCAAATTTATCTTTTTCAGCACTGACCAATTGGCCTACTGACGTTACTACACCGCGTATCTGGACGAATATTTTACGTGAACTTTCTTGTTCCTCGTTGGTACCGAAGAAATAATTGTACAATAAAACACTTGCGATAAGCAGGGCCGCGATTTTTAATAATGAACGGATCATAGGTTATACGTGATAGGTGACGAGTTCTAAGCACTAAGGCTATGCAAATGTAACTAATTTCGTCCTTTGTACACCAAAAGGCTGGCATTGAAAAAGCCTTCCGAAAATTAATTCGGAAGGCTTTTTCTAAAACCTATAAAAGGCGAAAGCTTTAATTTTACCAGAACCTGGAACGATTGTCTTCCACCTTATACTTATGCTCGAGCGATTTCATCAAGTTTGCGACCAATTCGCCAGAAACCTGTGAGGACATTTGGCGTCTGAACATCGTAAGATCAGCAGGCATTTGTGGCTGCGTGATATCAGTGATCGGTTGAATGAAGATCACACCCCTTGAACCTACAATTGGAGGGCTTGGCTTACCCGTTTCGAGAGAGAAAAGCCATCCAGAAACCTGTGGTTCGCCGCTGGTTTGAAGGAAATTGGCACCGCGCAGGGTATCTAATTTCATTCCAAATTGAGCAGCTATTGCAGCTAAGTCACTTGGATTTTGAATTTTGCTTTTAATGATCGAGCCCTTCTTGATGCTCTTTACGTGAGCCTGAGCATTGGAGATGTTTTTCAGTGTATTGATCGTGGCTTCGCCTTTAGGAACGATACTTTTTATGGCAGCTACTACATACTTGCTGTCAAAATATCCACCCTTTTCGTCGCCAAAACTGAAAATTTCTTTACTTACATTACCAACCTTTGAATCCTTTTCAAAAGCCCAACGAACAATTGCCCTTGCATCTTCGCCTTTACCCAAGTTCATACCCAGGTTAAAATCATTGGCTTTTAGGGATGATGAGTTTTGCAGTTTCATGGATTGTTGATTTGCAAGAGTCTCCAGATCTCCAATTGTCTTAGCCTGTTGGACAAGTACAACTGCCTTATCCTTCATAATCTGCTGCGTAGTTTTACTTGGTTCTATCCGCTGAGATAGTACCGCCACTTTTGCAGAGGATTCATTTTTGACAAATTTCTTGCCCATGACCTCTACAATATGCCAGCCAAATTGGGTAGATATCTTGTAAATTTTACCCTGTTCACCAGTCAGAAAGCAAAGGTCATTGAACTCTTTCACCATTTGACCATTGGCAAACCAACCCAAGTCACCACCCTGTTGACCAGAACCAGGATCCTGGCTCATTTTCATTGCAAGGGAATCAAAGCGTTGTTTCCCTGATTTGATCAGTGCGATCAAACTATCCGCACGCAATCCATTTTCAGGAGTTGCATCCCGTATGAGGATGTGGCGTGCCTTCACTGAATCAGGAAGCAACTTGCGATCATATATCTTAATGATTTGGTATGCCCCCTGGTCAATAAATGGTCCAACAAATGAGCCAAGTGGGCGACTCATAATAGAATCTGCATACCCAACCGGGAATTTATCTTTAGGGATATAAACACCCATATAAGACCCCCCGTTAGAAACTACATAAGTAGAGTCGTTGGTGGTGGTACGCATTCCTTCAACGACCCTCATCAGAGATTCGCGGGCAGCCGCTGAGTCAGCCTTGGTAGCTACAACATCGAAGGATATATACGAAATGGTACGGCTTTCCTCGTCCTGATCGTAGACATGTGGATATTTATCCAAATATGCCTCATAATCGCTATCATTAATTGGAGCTTCCTCATCTTTAACCTGATCATAGGGAACGGCAACAGCAAGGAAATTGCGGCGCTCGTTGTTTTCCTTAAACACCATCTCAGCCTGCCATTTAGGCGTGTACAAGCCCTTGCTTATTGCAGTAATAAGCTTTTCCTGGAGTCGGGTTTTAATAATCTCCTTCTCCTGAACCGCCCAATACGCACGTGCTTTGGGATCCTTAAATTGATCTTGCTCGATTGCGTCTTTAATGTTGGCAAGCTTTGCCCGATCGGGTTTACCTGCGTCATTTTTGAAACGATCGGCAATGACTGGGCTGACGTTTTGGCCAAATTGGAGGTCTAGCAATTCTTCCTTGCCTACCCCCATACCAAGTTTTTCAACTTCTTGCTCCACAATAGCATTCTCTACAAAGTAGGTCCATGCCTGATTGCGGATTTGAAAAGCATTATCACGCTGCTGCTCAGAGTACACGAGTTTTTCGTATGTATCAAATTCGCTACGCTTGATTTCAGCGTCGCCAACTTTACCAAGCGAGTTTACATCGCCAGCAGAATAACGTTGGCTATTGGACATAATGTCCATCAAAATGAAGCCTCCCAAGGCCAAAGCCATTAAAACGATGAGTATCCACCCACGTTTTCGAATAGTCCCGATTAAAGCCATATTACTTTAATTGTTTGAAAATCAGAAATTTATGTCAAAAATGAATTGGTTTTTCAAAAGTGGTCGCAAAGGTAAAAAGTTCGAGCGCGAAAACAGAAAAATTGTTTAATTGATTTACAACTACATGATTTGTCATAAAAAATCAGACCCCCACAGGTCTTTGGGCACCGGGTCAAATTTGCGCTTTACTGTAAACAGAAATTTAGAAGCGGCGGCGCACTGCACTACGCCTATCAAGCAACTCAATGAACGTAATGACCCCGCTTCCAAGGGTAAAAAGGCCTAAGGTAACCCCAATGATAAGCATGCTTTAACTGATTAATATAGTGAGAAGAAAATGTTTGTAAAGGTCAATAAGAGCTTGTTCGGAAATTGGATTTGAGCCGAAAGCGAGCAAAATTTGTTTTAGGCAAGATAAAATTTGCAGGCGTACGCAGGCGATCCGTTATCCCGCCTGAAGCGGGATAACGCTGGATGAAATAAAATTAGCCGGTTGCAGGCCAAAATCCAATTCCCGAACAAACTCAAAGTCTGACCTACTAGGAATTAGCCAAGAATGATGCCAAAAGTGTAATCTTTCCCTCAAATATTAAGTGTACCCTCGTTGCCTGCCCTTATATAGCCTTATGAATCTCTTTACAAACCCTGGGCAAAAAGGGATGCCGCCGAATTGTAGGATTCAAAGCTAAGAGCTGTTTTTGCTCAAAATTTTTCATCAATTTTGCCAGATTAAAAATACTCGCAAAAAACACCGCCGTCACTTGCGTACTCAATAAATTTTATTGAACCTTGATATCATACGTACTGATACAACATTGCATTTCTAAGCTTGACCCCCACGTAATCAGATCCACAACTAAACACATCTCCGCCCATGCTAAGTGATAAAGCCCCCACCATATTAATGCTTGATAACTTCGATTCTTTCACCTACAATCTGGTGGACTTTTTCCGCCAATTAGGATGTGTCGTAAAAGTCTATCGAAATACCATTGAGCCTGAAGAACTGGCACAAGTCGAATTTGACCTGTTGGTATTATCCCCTGGGCCATCCGTCCCTCGCAACGCAGGTAACCTGATGCAAATCATTGGGCGCTTTTATCGCGAAAAACCCATCCTGGGAGTATGCCTTGGGCATCAGGCACTTATTGAATTTTTTGGAGGGACTATTTTAAACATTGCCCCTGTGCACGGAAAGGCTGTACCCATTGACCATGATGGAAAGGGCGTCTTTACGGGATTGGACCCGGGTTGTGAGGTGGCACGCTATCATTCATGGGCCGGTGATTCGATCCCTCCGGAATTAGAGGTCAGTGCCCGCTCAAAAGATGGAGTGGTAATGGCAATACGGCATAAACGCTTGCCGATCGAAGGCATTCAATTTCACCCTGAATCGGTGCTTTCGATGAAAAATCAGGCTGGAATATGTATGCTACGCAATGTGGTGGAAGGCCGTATGGCTTGCGAAAACAGGACCTGACACGAACTTTAGAAAGCCCTACAAACACAGTCCATAACTGCACTAGTGTCCAGCCAATGGCCCATGAATGTGTCGGTGTAGACATCGCCTCTGGTATTGAACCTAAAGAAAAAATGGATCAGGAAAAAAATCGGACGTATAACGCAGCGATAGGTCGTACTATCTTTGCCGCATGACCTTTAAAATTGTTTTTAACCTTTATCCTTATCAGAATTCGATTCTGCTTCCTTCAGCCAACGTTGTTCAACTTAGCAAAGACGGTCAATTATCGCACCTCGTTCAACGCGCCACTCCAGCTACGATAGGAGCCTATGAATTAGTACCCAGCGAAACAGAATTACGTCTTTTTGAACTGATCGAACTGCTTACCCCTAAAGCCCTGGAGGCAAAATACAAGCCACCTAAAGCCAAAACATGGTCAACGTTGGCCCAATTACTGGCCGACACAGCCACCAAACCTATAGTTGAACGTTTCATCTTCAGTAAATTAGATACTTTTCTAAGCGAAATAACGCTGCATCGATTCCCACTCACGCTTGATGCAGAGCATAAGACCCTGGTTAAAGACGTGTTGGTGCATTGTACTGAAGCTGACCTGTTGCCCCATCTGTTTTTCAAAAAAACACCTGGTGCAGGTATTGAATACCGGCTTCGGCTCGGAACTGAAACAACCAATTGGAATATCTGCGACCACGATGTGAACCCGGTAACCAATACCGATCCGGCCTGGATCCTGGATGGACATACCCTGTATCGTGTGCCCGGGATCAATGGTAACATGGTTAAGCCATTCCGCCAAAAAGAGGCCGTAATTATCCCGCCTGACAAGGCCCGTACCTATTTCCGGCAATTTATTGCCAAAAGTATACGTCGTAGTCACGTGGAAGCAGAAGGATTCCGCGTTGAACGTGCAGAACAACTACGGGGTTCTCGCCTCGAACCGGTCGAAAATGTACTTGAAAAAAGCTGGTTTTTAAAGCCCGTTTTTGAATATGAAGGCGCAGAATTTGCCTTCGGAGAACGTCGTGATCGTGTTACCTCGCTCGATGTACCTTCAGATGAGGAAGGCGAAATCATCGTTCACCTCATCTGCCGCCACCAACCTTCAGAACAGCAAAAGGTGGACGTTTTGAAAGGTTTGGGGCTGACCGAATTAAACTATCTTTTTGCCCCAGACGCTGAAAACCGTCTGGATGAATTGCTACAATGGATCGCACATCATCGTGCCGCGCTTGAAGCGGCCGGATTTCTTTTAGTTACCCCTCAGGTCGAAGGCAAAATAATTTCATTCCATACCGGATCTTTGCAACTCCAATCTCAGGCTGACGGCGATTGGTTTGATTTACAAGGCCAGGTCCAGGTGGGGACTCACAGTTTCCCTTTCCAACGGCTTTTGGCACATTTGCGTCGGCAAGACCCTTATTTCCAATTACCTGATGGCACTTTTTTTCTGATTCCGACCGAGTGGTTTACCCGCTATGCTGATTTAGCTTTATCCGTTCAGGAACAGGGTGAAACCTTGAGGTTACCCAAAGCGCTATACACGCTTTTACAGAGTGCAGACCTTGATGGAGCAGTTGCAGAATGGCCTGTCATCGAAGCAGCACAAATTGATTATCAACCTTCTGAAAACCTAAAAGCCTCTCTTCGACCTTATCAGCTTGCTGGGGTTAAATGGCTGATTGGGCACTGCCAAAATGGCTTAGGCGCCTGTCTGGCGGATGATATGGGACTTGGTAAAACCCTTCAAACCATTGCAACCCTTCTTTGGGCAAAGGAAAATACCCCAGGCAAAAGCATTGCATCCTCCAGTGCTTCAAGTGGGCAATT
Source organism: Lewinellaceae bacterium (assembly GCA_947476195.1). GTDB lineage: Bacteria > Bacteroidota > Bacteroidia > Chitinophagales > Saprospiraceae > M3007. The sequence continues at coordinate 11,013 of CANJPT010000071.1, forward strand.
AGATATTTTTTCAGCACATCGGGAGGCCTTAAAACCGCTCAATGCGCTAGTCATTCTGCCAGCCTCTCTGGTATTTAACTGGCAACAAGAGTTGACCCGTTTTACACCCAGTCTATTTGTTTATGCGCATGTTGGCCCTAACCGGCAGAAACATCTAAGTACCCTAAGTACGCATGATGTGGTGCTTACGACCTATCATACCGCTCGTCAGGATCTGGCTTTATTGGAAAAGGTGGACTGGCAATTCATCATCCTGGATGAAAGTCAGCAAATTAAAAACAGAGATTCCAATATTTCAAAAGTGGTACGCGAGCTTCATGGCCGGCATAAAATTTCCCTCTCAGGTACGCCTATTGAAAATTCATTGGCAGACCTTTGGACACAAATGGAATTTATCAACCCAGACACCCTGGGCACTTACCCAGCATTTCGTAAGCATTTCCAGACACCTATTGAAAAGCAGGGCGATGAACAGGCCAAAGCTCGGCTGTTCAGCCGGGTACAACCTTTTTTCTTAAGGAGAACAAAAGAAGCGGTTGCGCCAGAGTTACCACCCTTAAGCACACAGATTTTTTATTGTGAAATGGCCGAGCCTCAGCGGAAACGGTATGAAGCCGTTAAATCCGCAGTCCGAAACGAGATTCTGGCACTTTTTGACGACCCCAAAACCCGATTTCAAGCCTTGCAAGCCCTCCTTCGCTTACGACAGTTAGCCTGTCACCCTTTGCTGGCAGATAATGAATACCAAGAGGGAAGCGGTAAAACAGATGACATATTGGCCCAATGGGATATGGTTCGCCGATCTGGACACAAAGTTTTGTTTTTCAGTGCATTCGAACAGCATTTACAGATCTTTAAACGAGTACTGGAAGCTGAAGGAACACCTTTTGCCTGGCTTACCGGCGACACTTCCATGCCTGAACGTGCCAAAGCTGTGGAACGATTTCAGACTGATTCAAGCGTACAGGCTTTTTTGATGACCCTTGGTGCCGGCGGCGTGGGACTCAACTTAACAGCAGCAGACTATGTATTTATACTTGACCCATGGTGGAATCCTGCCAAAGAAGATCAGGCAGTCGCACGTGCACACCGAATTGGGCAGGAACGACCTGTAACTGCATTGCGTTTTATTGCGCGGGATACCGTGGAAGAAAAGATATTAATCCTGCAGGAGCGAAAACGGGAATTGGGGCGTGATCTATTTGCGGCAGGGGCTGAATATCCGATGTGGGATCGGGAGGATCTGGAAATGGTTTTGGGCTAAGACCTTGGTCCGGTATTGGTTTTGAGCCGTAAGTGAGCAAATTTCATTGCAGGCAAGGCAAAAATTGCAGTCTTGTGCGGGCATTTCGAGCAAAATTATAACGCTAAATGAAATAAAATTTTCAGTTGCTATCCTAAATCCAATTCACAAACAAGCCTGTACAACACCTTATTGGCCGCACGCAGATAGGACTACATCTCTGCTTCTTTTCGATCGATCAACTGAATAGCGGTTGCAGCAGCGGCTGCACCCAATAGGGAGCCGATTAAATAAAACAAAAGGTCATCCCAACCAAACATCCCAGCCACCGAACCGCCCAAAACAATGGCTGGATTGAATGCCCCGCCACTCAGGTCTCCCAAGCCGTAACTCATAGCCAACACGGAAAACCCGATGGCTAATCCTGAAAAATCATTCCGATCTGTTTTGCCAGTGTTTGTTACATTTAAAAATACATAAACGAGCACGAAGGTGCCTAGAAACTCACCCATAACAGTGCAAATAGGTTGTTCGTTTACCCGGGCAACAATCTCCAAACCTCCACTACAATCGTGGAGATACACACCGATTGCAGCAGATAGAACACTTGCAATGAGTTGAACAATAATGTAATAGAGCGCATCACCCCGATTTATTTGTCTGCGCATCAGGAATGCTATCGTGATAGCCGGATTGAAGTGCCCCCCGGAAATATGGCTTCCTGCATAGATCATCGCCAGATACATTCCGGCAATAGCTAAAGGTGCCATGGGGTCAATACCAGGGTTATTGACTACCATTACAACTGTGAGAACAAGAAAAAAGGTGCCGATGAACTCTGTTAGGTACTTTTTCATCTTAATTTGCTTGGATTGGACTATAAAAATTGAATTTTGCGGGCTAAAAGTAACTTACCGCTACAACTATGTTCAAAAACACTTTCCTGCTTTTTCTTTTGTCCATGACAATCCTCTCTGAAGCCTATGCACAAACCCCGATCCTCACACCAGAATTGCTCTGGAAAATTGGACGTGTAAGCCTCGAATGTGTATCCCCGGATGGCCAGCTGGCTATATACGGAGTGCAACGGTACGATGTATCTGCCAATAAAGGCAACCGTGCCCTTTTCGTACTTAATCTTTTTACTGGCGAAACAAAACGGCTTACCGATTTTGAAAAAACCAGCGGCGATGCAGAATTCCACCCCGGCGGCCAGAAAATTGGTTTTCTGATGGATGGCCAACTATATGAAGTCGGACTTAGCGGACTTTCAAACCTGACTAAGGTCAGTGATCTGGAAATTAATGGTTTCCACTACTCCCCAGACGGGAAAAAGGTGCTTTTTTGCAAAGATGTAAAAATGGACAAAACACCTACGGAGTTGTATCCGGAATCTCCAAAAAACACTGCAAAGATTATCGATGGCCTCATGTACCGACACTGGAAAAGCTGGCATGACTATGCCTACAGCAATGTTTTTTGGGTTGATTATGCAGATGGAAAATTTACTGGCGAACCTACGAATATCCAGAATGAGCGTTTCGACACCCCTTTAGCACCTGATGGCGGGATGGAGCAGATCACCTGGAATCCCGACGGCCGTTTCATCCTCTACACTTGTAAAAAACTTAACGGCACTGAAGAAGCACAAAGTACGAATTCTGACCTTTACGCCTACGAAATTGCTTCTGGTAAGACATTGAACTTCACCGAAGACCTACATGGTTATGATCGCGACCCTGTTTTTTCACCCGACGGACATTATCTCGTGTGGACAAGCCTCGCAATGGCTGGCTACGAAGCCGACCGTCCACGCCTGATGATCCTGGATACCCGCACCCAGCAACGAGATGAACTCACACTCGGTTGGGCCTTCGAAGCTAACCGCCCGACCTGGGCAGCCGACAGTAAATCGCTTTATTTTTTGAGCGCAGAAGACTTTACCCAGCAGATCTACCAGATCAATATTTCTGATAAAAAAATACGCCGGATTACCAACGGAACGCATGATTACACAGACATTAAACTGGCTGGAAATCAATTGGTCACGAGCCGAAATTCGATGATACAGCCCGCTGAGATTTATGTGGTAAACCCACAAAGTGGCGTAGCAGTACAACGGACTTTCATCACCGACGATATTTGGAAAACACTCGCTAAGCCAAGTATAGTGCGCAGAACCGTGAAGACATTTGATGGAAAAGACATGAATGTCTGGTATGTGTTACCGCCCAATTTTGACCCCAATAAAAAATATCCGGCACTACTGTATTGCCAGGGCGGGCCACAATCAGCGCTCTCCCAGTTTTTTTCCTACCGTTGGAATTTTGCTTTGATGGCCTCACAGGGCTACGTCGTGGTCGCACCCTGTCGCCGCGGGATGCCTGGTTCTGGTGCCGCCTGGAATGATGCCATTACAGGACGCTGGGGAGATGCCATGAAAGATTACCTCTCCGCTACAGATGCTGCGGCCAAAGAGCCCTTCGTAGATGCCTCACGTATGGGCGCAGTGGGCGCAAGTTTTGGCGGATATGCGGTATATTGGCTTGCAGGCAACCATAATAAACGATTTAAAGCATTCATCTCACATTGCGGCCTGTTCAACCTAGAGAGCTTTTATGGCACAACAGAAGAAATTTGGTTCCCCAACCATGATTTTGAAGGCGCATACTGGCAAAAGAACACACCAAAAATGTATTTGAATGATAGTCCGCATCTTTTTGTACAAAACTGGGACACCCCTATTTTGGTGATCCACAACGAATTAGATTTTCGGGTACCCTTTGGAGAAGGTATGCAAGCATTTCAAGCAGCGCAGTTAAAAGGAATTCCTTCTCGCTTCTTAAGTTTCCCGGATGAGGGTCACTGGGTAAGCAAACCACAGAATTCTATAGTATGGCAGAAGGAGTTTTTTGGTTGGTTGGACAAGTGGCTAAAGTAATGTAGAACTAAATTCTGGCTGCTTTCATAATGGATAAATGAAGCAAGCTGCTTTGGCAATAGAACACAAAGCAGCTTTGCTTTTAAAAACAAAAATCAATGTCCCAAAATCTAAACGACGGAAGACCATTGTTTAAATTTCATGATGACTTAGCCGATTTTGGGTCCTTTCCTGTTTTAAAAACACCTGTAACATGGACGTGCATAAAAAAATTGCTCTTATCGGTGCTGGCTGCTCTGGTTTAGCCGCTCTGAAAGTACTGTCTGAAAACGGCCTTAGCAACCTGACCTGCTTTGAAAAAAACAACCAGATCGGTGGCAACTGGGTATACACGGCTGGAGAGGGCCATAGCAGCATCTGCGAGACCACCCATATCATCAGCAGCAAAGGGTTATCACAATACAGCGATTTTCCGATGCCTGCTGATTACCCGGATTACCCCAGCCATCAGCAGGTGTTGACCTATTTTCAGGCTTATGCCAATACTTTTGAATTAGAACGTTTTATCCGGTTCAATACGGAAATTACCCGGGCTGAAAAAATTGAAAACGAACGATGGAAACTGACCTTGCAAGACGGCAATGCCGAAGAATTTGACTATCTTATAGTAGCCAATGGCCATCATGCTGTACCGCGCGATCCAGCCTGGGCAAGCGATTTTCAGGGGCAATATTTTCATTCCCATCAGTTTAAAAACAACCGTGGCCTCGAAGGTAAACGCGTCCTCGTGGTAGGTGCGGGCAATTCTGGCTGCGATTGCGCTGTAGAAGCCAGTCGGGTAGCTACGAAAGTAGACCTCAGTGTACGGTCCCCTCAGTACATTATACCCAAATTCTTTCTCGGAAAGCCAACTGACACCTTTGCTGCTGGAACGCAATGGCTACCGAACCCAATCAAAAACATCCTCCACAAATTGGCGGTCCGCATTCAGGTAGGGGATTATGCCGACTATGGCTTACCACGCCCCAATTTCCCGCCCACACGCTCACATCCAACGGTCAATTCTGAATTGTTGGAAAAAATCCGCCATGGCAAGGTTCAGCCGAAGCCTGGTGTGACACGGGTAGCGGGAAAAACGGTCTATTTTAAAGACGATAGTTCAGCTGAATACGACTCCATCATAGCTGCCACGGGCTATAAAATGAGCACCCCGTTTTTTGATCCGAATTTCCTTGAATGGGAGGATGCAACCAATGTACCACTCTACCTTCGGATGTTTCACCCGGAGCATAAAACACTGGCATTTATTGGTTTAGTACAGCCACAAGGAAGTGTTTGGCCGCTTTCCGAAGCCCAGGCACTACTCGTCACACGTCTCCTAAAAAGCCAGTGGAATTTACCAGTCGATCTGCGCGCCCGTGCCTGCGCAGAGGGCGAAGCCATTGAAAAAGATTTTTTGAAAAGCCCGCGTCATGCTGTGGAAGTACATTTTCATCCCTACCTCCGAAAGTTGCAAAAACTGGCAACTGCTTGACGATTTAGATTGTTTATAGCTTTCTTACCACATAGTACAAATTGTGTACAGAATAAAAACTATGTGGCCTATGTATCTTGTGGTAAATAAACAAAATGGCTACCAAAGACGAAATCCTACTAAAAGCGCTGCACCTTCTCGAATCGGTAACAGATCCGGAAGTGCCTGTGCTTACCGTGAATGACTTGGGTATCATCCGAACGGTACGCCTAACCGAGGATGGGGTACTTGAAGTAGTTATTACGCCTACTTATAGTGGTTGCCCGGCCATGGGCGTGATTGAAGTGAATATCCGGGCCGTATTGCAGGAGGGTGGTTTTGAAAACGTCCGGGTTATCACCGTACTCTCGCCGGCTTGGACGACCGACTGGCTTTCAGCACATGGCCGTCAAAAACTATTGGAATACGGCATTGCCCCACCCGCCGAGGCGAGCATGGACAAAAAAGCTTTGTTTGGGGAACGAAAGGCCTTAGTTTGCCCACATTGCGGCGCTTCAAATACGGAAATGATATCGCAGTTTGGCTCTACGGCTTGTAAAGCCTTGTTTCGTTGTCGGGAGTGTTTGGAGCCTTTTGATTATTTTAAGTGTCATTAAGCTAATATCAAGCAGTGTGGACAGCAAGTATGTATTATTGACAAAGATTTTTCGGGGATGTATCGGGCGAGGGCCGGTTTTGTAAAAAAAAGCGTGTCATACCTTCGAGGTTTGACACGCTTATCTAAAACGTGTGTCACACCTTTGAAGTGTGACACACGTAACATACAAATTGTTATCTATCGGCCTCTGCCACCACCAAATCCACCTCCGCCACCGCGACGATCATCACCTCCACGGCCACCACCTCCGCCACGACGGTCTCCACCACGATCTCCACCGCCACCGCGATTGGCACGTGCATCGTTTTCCTCGTCCGTCGGCATAGTACCATCAGGCTTAGCTACGATGGCACGGCGAGACAGTTTCATCTTGCCTGTTTTTGGGTCGACGTCCAGAATCTTAAACTTGACGGTTTCACCCACCTTAAGCACTTCACTGATGTGCTCGATGCGACGGTGATCATATTCTGACACGTGCAATAAGCCCGTTTTGCCTTTAAACTTGATAAATGCGCCGTAATCAGCCAGTTCTTCTACTTCACCTTCGAATATCGAACCCACTTCAGGCATAAACACAATCTGCTGGATGCGGCCATAAGCCGAGTCGAGTGCCTCTTTGTTCGGACCAAAAATAGCAACAATGCCACCTTTTTCGTCCTCTTCGATGCTGATAGTGGTACCAGTTTGACGTTGCATTTCTTGTATGATCTTGCCACCAGGCCCGATCACTGCGCCAATGTAGTCACGCTCAATTCGGAACTCCACCACACGGGGAGCATGCGGCTTGAGGTCCTCACGGGGCGCCGTAAGTGCTTTCGCCATTTCACCAAGAATGTGTAAACGACCTTCCCGAGCTTGTAAAAGTGCTTTAGTAAGCATTTCGTAAGGCATCCCGTCGATCTTGATATCCATCTGAGTGCCACAAATACCTTTGGCAGTTCCGGTCACTTTGAAGTCCATATCACCCAATGCGTCCTCGTCACCAAGGATGTCAGAAAGGATCGCAATACGGCCTTTGTCGTCGGCAATGGCCCCCATAGCAATACCTGCTACAGGAGCTGTAAGCGGTACACCACCATCCATCAGCGCGAGTGAGCCAGCGCACACCGTTGCCATAGAAGACGAACCGTTAGATTCTAAGATATCAGATACCACACGCACTGTGTAAGCAAAATCAGCCGGGAATACTTTACGGATAGAACGGGCAGCCAGATTGGCGTGGCCGACCTCACGGCGACCTGGGCCGCGCATTGGCTTAACTTCACCCGTAGAATAGGGGGGGAAGTTGTAGTGCAGCAAGAACCTTTCATCATGGGGGTCGAGCGCAATATCAATCAACGCTTTATCTTGCTTCGTACCCAGCGTTAGCGAGGTAAGTGACTGAGTTTCACCACGCGTAAAGAGCGCCGAACCGTGTGCGGAAGGAAGATAATTCACTTCGCACCAGATATTGCGAATTTCATCAAACTTACGGCCATCAAGACGTTTGCTATCGGTCAGCACCATGTCACGGATGACGTGTTTTTTAAGTTTGTCAAAGTATCGCTCAGCAGCCAGTTTCCATTCTGCCATGGTTTCTTCGCCAAATTCTTCAAGCACCTTCGTCATCGTCTCACTTTTGATCTCTTCGAGACGTGACTTACGTGTTTCTTTGTCAGATGCACTGCGGGCAATGGCATAGATATCAGCACTTGCAAGTGCCTCAATGCGCATTTTCAGCGCTTCATTTTCAGGTACTTCTGGCAAAACACGTTTTACAGTGGCGGATGCTCCAACCAGTGCTGCCAGACGTTCCTGCGCTTCGATTTGGGTTTTGATGGCTTCATGTGCGAATTTCATCGCATCTACGAGGTCAGTTTCCTGGCATTCATTGGCTTCACCTTCCACCATTGTGATGTCAGTTTTTGTAGCCGCTACAATAAAATCCATGTCGGCAGCTTCCAGGGCTTTGCGACCAGGATTGATCACAAACTGTCCATCGATACGTGCTACACGTACTTCAGAGAAAAGTGCTTCAACTGGAATATTACTAACTGCAACGGCAGCCGAACAAACCAGGCCAGCCAATGCATCAGGCATGATATCCTTATCAGCGCTGATAAGGTTGATAATCACCTGTGTATCATTCATATAGCCATCAGGGAACAGTGGGCGCAATGCGCGATCCACAAGACGGCTAATGAGTATCTCATAATCAGAGATACGTGCTTCACGGCGAAAGAAGTTTCCAGGAATGCGGCCAACTGCGGCATACTTTTCCTGGTAATCCACTGACAGTGGGAAGAATGGTTGGCCTTCTTTGGCCTTTAGAGCACTTACGATGGTACAAAGTAACATCGTATCACCCATTTGAAGGAGCACTGCACCGTCAGCTTGCGCGGCCAGTTTGCCCGTTTCAAGTGCAATCTCGCGTCCGTCCGGGAGGTTGAACGTGGTACGTATCGGGATTTGCTTTCCCATAATAAAAATAAGTTATGTCCGAATTTAGCAGGTGCCGATCAAATCGGACTCGAAAGCAGTTGGCGATAAAACCTAACAATACACGTTCGTAATAAATGCCGATACAGGCGGTGGAGGAATTGCGCAAAAACCGAAAAAATCACACAAAGAGGCAGGGGTTTATGTGTGAATTAGAATCAATTTGATGTTCTCAAACATCATATTTCGTACATAAAAACCTGTGTCTTTGTGTGGGGGAACATTAATCCCCGTTTTTGGCAAGTTTTCCCCGTGTCTGATGGGCATATTAGCGATAAGCACATTGCTCTGCACAAACCCGGACGGATGAAAAATATCTGATCGTCCATTAAACCAGGACGGATTCTTAAAGGTGGGCGGGTTTAAATTTGGTGCCTGGGAAAAGTGAAAAAATCCGCCCCGGTTTATATGCCGGGACGGATTTTAAAAGACTTTTCTATTTACGCAGACCGAGTTTTTCAATCAGTGCACGATATTTGTAAATGTCGTTTTTGGCGTAGTATGCCAAGAAACTTTTCCGTTGGCCTACCATTGTGAGGAGGGCTCTACGTGTGGAGTGGTCTTTTTTAAATTTACGGAGGTGATCCGAAAGACACTCAATACGGTAAGTAAGAAGTGCAACTTGTACTTCAGTGTTGCCTGTGTCGTTTGGCTTTTCGCCATACTTCGCCACGATTTCGGCGATTTTCTCTTTGCTGTAATAAACTGCCATTTTTCAATGATGAATGATGAATGTAAAATGATACATGACAGAAAGACACCTGACAAAAAACTATTTCGTCCCTGACTTTGCGCCATCATCACTAAAGAACTTTGCCAGGAGCGAATTTCCGAGGGTCAAACGGCAGTTTTTGCCTATCCATTCGCTTTTAGCGAGGCAAAAGTAAGTCAATAGTTTATAAAATCAAAAGGATTGTTCCTGAAAATTTTGAGGGGAGGGGGATTTTTGGTGTGCTTACCAAAGATAATTTTAAATAAATAGCATGTTTCAAGTTTTCTCCTCCCTTGCTGCTTGTTACTTAAAAGTGTCAAATCCTAAGGCTGCCCGTATTTTAACATAAATCTCTGTGTTCTCGTATATGCCCAAAAACAACTGAGCCTGAGGGCCGTATGCATAGATTGGCACCATGGTAGCCGTATGTACTTTGGTTGAAAACGCTGGCTTGAACTGATTGTGCAATTCAGACTGTGTAAGACCAAGACCGCTACATTCATGATCACCTGTGACAATTACCAGTGTCTCACCATTATTTGCTGCAAAATCCATTGCAGCCTTCACTGTTTTTTCAAAATCAGCCATTTCAGCCTGGAGCCAATGAGCGTCATTAGTATGGCCAGCCCAATCGATCTGGCTGCCTTCAACCATTAAAAAAAACCCTTTTTTAGACCTTTTTTGAAGAAAATTACAGGCCAAACGGGTAGCTCGTGGCAAATATTCGCGCCCTGCAGAAGCAGTAAGTGGCTCCATTGCGTTCGTAAAATTTACAAAAGGTTTGGTGCCATCAAGTGGGAGATTTTTGAAACTGGTTCCGTGTTGCACCACATATCCCCGCATACGAAGCGAATCAACTAAATTGAGCTTGTCCGGACGCATGTCGAATAGGTTTTCTCCACCAGCAATGAGGCAGTCGAATGGGGTGCGAAGGTAGTCGAGCGCAATTTCTTCCGTGAATGCCCGCAGTTCGCGGTGTGCAATGAAACAGGCTGGTGTAGCGTGAGTGGCTGTACAGGTTGTCACCATCCCTGTCGCAAAGTCTAGGCGGTCAAGATCTTCAAGAATAGTAGGGCAAGGGTGATTATCTGGCGGCAGTACACCAATAGCGCCGAGTGTTGTCTTTTGACCACAGGCAAACGCTGTAGCCGCAGCCGCTGAATCCGTTACTCTGTAATCGTAGGCATGGCTTTTTTGAAAACCTACTATTGGAAATTTCTCGAATACAGTTTTGCCTACGCCCATCCAGTAAATATGAGCCGATACTTGTGCTGTCGCCATTCCATCACCAATCAAGAGGATGATATTTTTGGGGCGCTCTTTGAACTCTACAGATTGATAATCAATTGATTGCCTACGGAACATGGTGCACGAAAAGCAACAAATGACAAGTAACAAAATGCAAAATACAGAACCGAGAGTGGGCATGCAGGCACGATTTTTCATTTTGAAAATTGTTGTTATACAGTATAATAATCAAACTAAAAGCCCGTCTTTCATCTCCAGACAGCGGTCAGAAAGTTCAGCCAATTCCTTATTGTGGGTAACAATAACAAAAGTTTGGCCATAGTCATTGCGAAGTTGGCGGATAAGTTGATGGAGGTCTCTAGACGCGGAGGAATCGAGGTTGCCGGTTGGCTCATCGGCGAATATGATATCAGGTTGATTCACCAGCGCTCGGGCTACTGCTACACGTTGTTGTTCTCCACCTGAAAGTTGCATGGGTTTGTGCGTGAGCCGGTCATGAAGACCGAGATAGTCAAGCAATTCTTGAGCACGACGTTTTACCTCAGTATCATTTTTGCGCTGAATGAATCCTGGGATACACACGTTCTCAAGCGCCGTGAACTCTGGCAATAAATGATGAAATTGAAACACAAAACCGATATGCCGATTACGAAAAGCTGCTAATTGGTTGGCTTTTAGTGATTTGATCCGTTGCCCGGCAATGGTCATCTCACCGTTATCTGCCCAATCCAAGGTGCCAAGGATATGTAACAAGGTACTTTTCCCTGCGCCGGATTTGCCAACGATGCTCAGGATTTCGCCCTTAGGGATTTCCAAATTGACCCCTTTAAGGATTTCAAGTGAGCCGTATGATTTATGAATGTCTTTGGCTTCTAGTACCATGTGGAGTTAGGTTATCAGGAATGGCGTGTTATTGAATGATTTATCAGGATATACCTGCTTTTCCTATATGCGGTGCAAAAGTGCCTCTAATCCTAAATAATCCTTTAAAAATCAAGAAATTCCTGATCTAAACCTTTTCCCCAAAAGCCAGATCTCCAGCATCGCCCAGTCCTGGCACGATATAAGATTTAGCTGTTAGCTCCTCGTCAACCGCTCCGGCCCAAATACTAGTCTTGGGCCAACGCCTGCGCACAGCCTCTATACCTGCTGTACTGGCGATTACCGTGGCCACATGCACGGCAACAGGCTTTCCAAAGCGTTCTAGTTCTTTTAATGCAAGGTTCACGGAAGCTCCTGTGGCTAGCATTGGGTCGGCGAGGATGAGCACACAACCTTCAAGACTGGGAGTACTCACATAATCGAGCTGGATCTCAAATGAGCCATCTTTATGTTGCTTTCTGTAGGCGGCAATGAATACATTATCGGATTCGTCGAAGTAGTTTAGAAACCCTTGATGCAAGGGCAACCCAGCGCGTAGGATCGTAGCTAGTACGACCCTTTGTACCGGGAGCATTATCGTGGAGATTCCCAGTGGAGTATCTACTTCAATAGGTTCATAATCAAGAGTCTGGGAGATTTCATAGGCCAGCACTTCTCCTATACGTTCAAGATTCCGGCGGAATCGAAGGCGATCTTTTTGGGTTTTTGAGCTGCGTACTTCAGCAACAAAACGGTTGGCTATGGAATCCTTTGCAGCGAGTTTGAAGAGCATGGATATCGTGGCTGGGTAATCAGGAAAAGGTATACAGGCTAAGTTCTGTGCAAAACTACAATTAACTCCAAATTTTTTGCTTTTTTCAGGCAAGCGGACGCATAAGACCGGTATGGTAAACAGTGTGAGCTAGTGCCGCGTTCTGCCATTAAGGTGTGAATATGGCGGTCTAATTTTTCCTTTCTCTGCGTTGTTCGTCGGTTAAAATGTCCCGCATTGCGCCCTTCTCACGCCTTGATAAAGAAAAAATTTGCCTCCCCAATTCATACCTTAATGGACGGGCGCGGCACTAGTCAGTCTGAATTAAGCCATTTGGATTAAAACACAAACGCCCCATTGTCAAAGACAATGAGGCGAAGTGGTAATTTGAGTTGGCACCGACCTACTCTCCCGGGACATCTGACCCAGTACCATCGGCGCTGGCGGGCTTGACTGCTCTGTTCGGAATGGGAAGAGGTAGAACCCCGCCGCCAAAGGCACCAACATTTCTTGGTAACGCTTTGAGCGTACGAATTTTTTAACACCGACAAGGTTGTTGGGAGAGTGCTCTAGTGGAGCAATTGATTTATGTCCTAAGAAAATTTAAAAAAGGAAGTTAACGGGCAATTAGTAAGGCTAGGCTGCACACATTGCTGCGCTTTCACCGACCTCCTATCAACGCAGTAGTCTCCTGCGGCCCTTAAAAGATAATTCATCTTGAGGTGGGCTTCGCGCTTAGATGCTTTCAGCGCTTATCCCTGCCAGA
>CANJPT010000072.1 GCA_947476195.1 Lewinellaceae bacterium
ATCTTCTTTACAAAAGTAGTGGCGCATGCCAAGGTTATACCAATCTGTTGCCTTGGGACTCGCCACTGAATCAAGGTACATTTTGTACACATTCAATGCACCACAATAGTTTTTGCGGGCCCATTCCAGTTTGTCAACCTCTTCATAAACAGCCCATCTGCTCTTGTCCATTTGAACTACTTTTTTATAGTCCTTGATGGCTTGTGTCGTATCACCCTTGGTCTGAACCAAAAATTTGGCATGATACTCAAAGTCAGATGGCAGCAACTTGTCTGGTGTAACGCTTTTGAAGTACTCGTTTAGTATTTTCAAACCACGGGCCAATTCGCCGTTTTCATAGTCACAGTATGCCTGAAGGCGGCGCAGGTAGTTTTTTGACGGATCTTTTTGAAGAATTTTTTCAACCAGATCACTGCATGCTTTACAGTCTTTAGTCAGGTAGTAACAATTGGCCAGCTGCATTTCATCCTCAATTTTCACCTCTGAGCCTTTTTCTACCAACTCCTTATATGACTTGGTTGCCTCTTCATAATTGTATTGCACAAAGAAGAAATACTCTGCTTTTCCGCGCAAAGCAGGGCTATAACCTGGAGCGACTTCGATGGCCTTGTTGTAGAAAAGAAGCGTCTTTTCTGGCACCTTGGCAATTCGGTACACTTTAGCCAGCATCAGTTTTGGAAGCGGATTTTTAGGTTCCAAAGTCTGAGCATACTCATAGTGCTGAGCCGCAGGTCCGCCGCTCGAATTTTCTTTATAGCAGGCGCCCAGGGCCATTTGAAGGGCAAAATCTTTAGAAGAGACCTCCAGGGCTTCATTTAGCAAACCTTCTGCACGCGTCAGATTAGGTTTTTTCGAATTTGGCTCGATGTAGTAAAAATAGGATTCACCGATCTGGCGCCAGATGGTCATGTCTTTTTTTGCATATTTCTTTGCTTTTGTAAACTGCTTGTCTGCTTCAGCACTGTTGTTTTGGAGCAAGAGATTGCGTCCATTGGCGATATATGCCATTGGTCCATCTGATTTTGCATTGTATGCAGCGGTGAAACTCTCTGCGGCCTTCGCGATATCGCCTTTGCCTGCAGCAGCCTCTTCAGCCTTACGACTATAGCTTTTAGCTAAGTATGCGTTACCCAGACTCAAAAAAGCACTTTGATCTGTTGGATCTGCTTTCGTTAACCCGGAAAATATGCTGATCGCCTTATCCCAGTCTTCCAGCTGCATGGCCTCATTACCAGCTGCATGGCTTTGCCCAAATGCCATTTGGGCAAATAAAATCGCCGCAGCGAAAATGGTTTTTTTCAGAAGTTTTGTCATTGTTCAGAAAAAGTTTTGTGTTTTAAATCTGTTGGGACGCATCGCTTGCCCAAATTCGGGGGGCGAAGTTCTGATAATATAGACGTTTTTCTGGAGGAAAAAATCACTCCAGAGAGCTGTTTTGCTAAACGTTTGAATTTCAGTGACTTGATTTGATCAAACGGGTGACTGCGTTGGCTGGCAAAAGACCGTCTTTGAGCATGATCCGTTGGCCATCTTTGGCCAGATAAGAGGCAAATCCAGCCCCAAGTCCATTGCGTCGTGCCTGTGCGTTGATGATATAAATGGTGCGTTTGAATGGATAATCGCCCGTAGCAAGATAGGCCTGATAAGGACCATAACCTTCTTTTCCGACCGCTTTGGCCACATCAGCTATCTTTATTTCACGCATAAATTTTTGCACCCCTTTATCATCTGTATCAGAGATCCAATTTGCTGAAATTATTCCAATGGCACTTTTGTTTTTGCTCACATAGTCGATTACCTCTTCATTGGTTTTCAGGGCAGAGGCTTGTTTGGTAAGTTCCTGACCTGCGATCACAGAGTCCCGTACAAAACGTAAGGTGCCGCTTGAGGGGTTATCAAACACCACATTAAAGGCTCCCAATTTTGATTTGGGATTTATATCCTTCCAGGTCGTTATTTTTCCGGTAAGGATATCTTTCACCTGATCGACCGTCAACACGGTATCACTATTAGCAGGGTGGAGCACGATGGCCAATGCGTCGAACGCGATGGGTGTAGTTGGTGGAAAAAAGCCGCGTGATTGAAAATATTCGATCTCTTTTGCCGTGAGTTGCCTGCCAATAATAATGACTTGCACAGAATCCTGTATCAATGCATTCACTGCTTCACCTTCTGAGACATACCGGGGTATGATTTTTGCGGTTCGGTATATTGAGTCAAAGACGTTAATACAAGAAGCAATGACTGGTTTATATCCCTCCTCAATTGCAATGGTTATTTGTCCTGTGGTAATGGTGTCGAGCACCTTTCCCGACTTGTCTCGCTCCGCACAGGAACTGAAAAGCAGCGATACGATGGTTAAAGTTAAAAATTTGCGCAGCATAACGAAGTAGGTTAAAAGTGATCGGCATAAACCCTCCAGCCTCTATAGATGCCATACACAAGCAACATACCGGAAAAAATATCCCGAAACTCAGCTGGGATGTACGCAAGAAAGGTCTTGTCCAAAAGTATCCAAGATCCGAGCACAACATAAAATGCAGTCATACTCAGGCCCAAAATGAGTATTGGCATTCGTATAGCGCCTCGTTTGCGGATTCGATCGTCAGTAGGCATACGCGGTAATTTTTTAAGATGAGCTAAGAGCCTTGTAATCTTGAAGATGCAGTTTTTTGTAAAAATGGCGGGACGATGGTTCGCTACTACAATTTAGCCCAACTAACGCCGTCTTTCCCATCTTTCAACGTAATCCCAACAGCAGACAATGTGTCGCGAATTTTGTCGCTGGTAGTCCAGTCCTTTTGGTCTCGTGCTTGCCCCCGAATATCAAGAATAAGCGACATAAGACCCTCTATTGTTCCGCTATCCTGCACTGAATCTGATTCATCTTTTAGTCCAAAAATGTCAAAAATAAAGGTACTAAACACAGTTTTCATCCGCTCCAGTACCCAAGGGGATATCTGACTGGCATCCAACTGTTGGTTAACCAATTTATGGACATAGCTACCCAATTCATTCAGGCATGCAATGGATATTGCGGTATTAAAATCATCGTCCATTCCAGCAAAGGTATCCTGGATAAGTGCCAAAATACTGCGGTCAGTATCCGTCTCAGAACCATCAAAATCGCGGGGATCCACTGGAAGACTTTGCAGTATTCTGTTGGTTTCCATGATTTTTAAAAATCCCTTTTCAGCAGCCATTAAGCCATCATCTGTAATATCAAGTGTACTGCGATAATGTGCCTGAAGCATAAAAAAGCGCACTGCCATGGGTGAGTATGCCTTGCTTGTGTGCTCGCTATTGCCTGTAAAAAGTTCCGTAGGAGAAATGGTGTTGCCATCACTTTTGCTCATTTTCTTTCCGTTGAGCAAGAGCATGTTGGTATGTACCCAGTAGTTGGCCGGTTTACATCCACAGGCGCCGTGGTTCTGCGCTACTTCATTTTCGTGGTGCGGAAATTTAAGGTCGTTGCCGCCTCCATGAATATCAAATGTTTTGCCCAAATACTTGGTACTCATGGCAGAGCATTCAAGATGCCATCCAGGAAAACCAATGGACCAAGGGCTATTCCATATCATCAGGTCCTGTGGACGAGCTTTCATCCAGATAGCAAAGTCGGCAGGGTGTCTTTTCTCTTCCTGGCTTTTTAGCTCCCGGGTTTCGGTGTACAGATCCTCAAGGATCCGGCCACTTACCGATCCATAAACGCCTTCATTCTCAGTGGCAAATTTTGGCACATCGAAATATACCGATCCATTACTAAGATAAGCCAAACCCCGATCCAGGATTTGCTGTACCATTTCAATCTGTTCGAGGATATGTCCGGTAGCACGTGGCTCAATACTCGGCGGAAGGGTGTTAAAAATCCGCATCATATCATGAAAGCCCACGGTGTACCGTTGGGCAACTTCCATGGGCTCAAGCTGGGCAACTTTTGCGCCTTTTGCCATACGGTCTTCGCCTTCGTCGGTCAGGTGGCCAACATCCGTAATGTTGCGCACATACCGTACCTTATAACCACTGTGTAAGAGGTGCCGATAGATGGTATCGAAGCTACAAAAAGTACGACAATTGCCCAGGTGTACGTCACTATAAACCGTAGGGCCACAAACATACATCCCGATATAACCCGGAGTGATGGGGTGAAATTCTTCCTTTTTGCCGGAAAGGGTATTGTAAATTTTAAGAGCGCGAAGTTCTGTCATAGGTCGCAAAGGTACGAGAGAGTAATTTGGAGATGCAGGGTATCAATGGGTTTTTTTGGGGTATGAGGAGAAAACCGCTAGAGAAATACGATTATAAAAATTTGATGGAGGCACTTAGGCCAGTGTTTTCTGGTGGTCTATTTAGCCTTTGTAATGAGGATGTATACGAATTATTTTTTCGAAATATTAAACCCGCGCCCTCCATCAAAAATCGTAAATCATGTAAGCTGAATGCTCAAATACTCATTCTACATGCGTAACTTTTAGCATGTTGGTTGGTAAGCGGCGTCCCATGGGCATAGAGCCTGTATTGATGATGGTGTCGCCTGCTTTAACAAAACCACTTTCTTTGAGAATGTCCGTACAGTCCTGGATTGTTTCATCCGTTGTGGTAAACCGGTTGTAATAAAAACACTGTACCCCCCACAAAAGGTTGAACGCTCCGAGTTTAGTATGATTGTCACTAAAGATAAAAATTTGCGATTTTGGTCTAAAACTGCTGATTTTGAATGCCGTATAACCAGATGAGGTATGGCCGACAATCCCTTTGGCACCAATAGACTCCGCTACATTGCAGGCGCTAAAGCAAATTACATCGGAGTGATAAAGCATAAATTGTGGGGCAGGAATTGGACGGCGATTTATAATCTGCGGCCAATATTGCTTTTCTGCTTCCTTGATAATTTTTGACATGTACTGAATCACCAGCTTGGGATATTTACCGACCGAGGTCTCTCCACTAAGCATCACGGCGTCTGCACCATCCAACACGGCATTTGCAACATCTGTTACTTCAGCCCGGGTAGGAGATGGGTTTTGTATCATACTATCCATCATCTGGGTAGCTACAATAACGGGTCTGGCATATTGCATACACATGTGTATGATATCCTTTTGGGTCATCGGCAATTGTTCGATCGGCATTTCAACCCCAAGATCGCCCCGTGCTACCATGATCCCATTGCTTGCACGGATTATTTCGCGCAGGTTTTTGATTGCCTCCGGCTTCTCAATTTTCGCCATAACCTTTGCCTGGTGATTGGCTTTTTCAAGGGCTTCTTTCACAGGATCAAGGTCAGCTGCCTTGCGTACAAAGGACAGTGCGATCCAGTTTACATCCTGAGTAATGATAAAGTCGAGGTCCTCTTTGTCTTTTTCTGTCAGCGCAGGTAGTTTTACGTTCGTATCCGGAAGATTCACCCCTTTGTTACTGCTAAGGATACCCGCATGAAGGGCTTTGAGGCAGACCCTGTCTTTTTTATTGGTTTCAACGACCTCAAAGATCAATTTGCCATCGTCCATCAAAATCCGTTCGCCCACTTCACAATCTTCGGCAAACTGATCATAAGACATATATATATTGTCTTGCGTGCCCTCGGCTTTTTCGTCGTTGGTAATGGTGATAATATCACCCTCAGCCAGATGAAGGGCATTATCTTTGATCTTACCAACCCTCAGTTTGGGCCCCTGCAGGTCAGCAAGGATACCAATATGGAGCTTATGCTCCTGATTGATGGCATGAATACGCTCTATGACCTGTAAGTGGTCTGCATGAGAACCGTGGCTAAAGTTGAGACGGAAAATGTCTACTCCTGCTTCAATCAGCTCAAGGAGCATTTCCGGAGAGCTACAGGCAGGTCCAACGGTGGCGACGATCTTGGTAAACTGCGAACCATCTTTACGCATGGGTGATTTGTTTTTTTCAAGCAATGCTGCCGCTTCCGAGAGTGTCATTCTTTTTTAAATTTTAAGTGTAAAACTTACAATAAGTCATTCGGCGCAAAAATAAGACTAGCCTACAAGCTTACCAACCGAATGGAGCTACGTTTATGTCAATAAAAAACAAAAATAAGGTAAAGTTTTAAAAATCGGCCCTTCTTTATTGTTTCCTAAAAATCAACTAAGTGTTTGAATTACAGAAAGGGTAATTCATGTTTCTTACCTGTTCAATAAAAAAATACGGTCAAAAGGTTTGATAACCTTACTAGTTGGCGTTTCTTTGCAACCTGAAAAATTGAATTTTTCTCACTAACAAGTTTTGAAAATCATGGCAAACGTAGCCGACCGCGTAAAAAAAATCATTATTGACAAATTGGGCGTTGAAGAATCTGAAGTGACCCTTGAGGCGAGCTTCATCAACGACCTCGGCGCCGACTCGCTCGATACCGTAGAACTGATCATGGAATTTGAAAAAGAATTCGATGTGTCTATTCCCGACGAGCAGGCTGAAAAAATCCAAACCGTAGGAGATGCAATCACCTATTTGGAGCAAAATGTCAATGCTTGATTTTTAAAGGGTTGGCTTGAAATAAGCCCGCTCCTTTTTGCGAAACATGAGTCATCCCGAATTTTTGGGGTGGCTCATGTTTTTAATATCGAATCTCGAACAAGAAATATCTTATAGCCAAGGAGGTACTGTTCTCAGAAGTTTTGCTTAATAAATGTTACTTTCAGATGGAACATTTAGCCCTAAGTTTACTTTACCGTTCCGTATTCTGTATTAAACATGAGTCATTCCAGATTTTGGGATGGCTCATGTTTGTTTATCATCCCTATTCTAACTCCCCACCAGCGTTTCCAAAGCCCCCTCTAAAAAGGCCGGTATCAAGGTTTCGAAGGTGCGTTGGATCTTTAGTGGATTAGCCAGGTCTCGTATCATTCTATCGTACCGGGAGTCGCCGTGTTCCTCCACGATGGACTTTTTTCGTTCTTCTTCCAAAAAATATTGAAGTAAGCCTGCCGGATCTGCCTCCGGATGAAACTGTGTACCAACCATTTCCGGGCTGAAACGAACTGCCATAATTGCCCGTTCGTAATGAACGTGCGGGCGAAGTTTTTCAAGACATAAAATCTCCGCTCCCAACTCCTTGAACCGTTTGTGCTGCGGATTTACAACCTGATAGCGTCGAAAATCTGCAATGTAAAATGGATCAGGTAAGACTTCAAAAAAAGGTTCAGCCTTCCCTTCGTGTGTTTTATAGACCGGATAGGTTCCAAAAGACATTTTATACCGTTGTGTCACTTCACCGAGGCCAAAGTGATCGCATGCCATTTGAAAGGAATGGCAGATGAAAAAACAGTGCTTTTTTGAGTCAAATGGACGCTTATTATGTTGCCAAAGGTCCTGAATAAGTTTAAAAAAGGATTCTTGCCAATTACCCTCGCTTTCAAGCGGATCTCCGGGGCCACCAGAAAAAATATAAATATTGTAGGACAAGTCTGGTATTTCGCACTTGGCACGTACCTCAAAATGGTCAAACTCCAGCTCCTCATCATAGCGACCTAAAATATTTTTAAGCATCGGTATACCACGGTTTTGTTCGCCGTTGTACATATCCAAAAGAGCCGCACGAAGCATGATTACTGGTGATTAGAGATGAACAATTAGAGGGTATTCTTTGTCTTTTAGGAATATTTTGAAGCCAAAGCCCGATTTTTTCGAATACTATCAATCAAAAAACAAAAAAATGTCGATTGTACAAGAATTTAATGAGTATCGTTCCCGAATGAATGAGCGTATTTTGGAACAAGATAACAAAGTAATCAAACGCTTTTGGAGTCTCGACAACCAAACCTATCAGGAAGGCGCCCTTGACGTACAAACCAAAGAACTGCTTGGCCTGGTAGCTTCCATGGTGCTGCGTTGTGACGACTGTATTAAATATCACCTGGGCAAAAGCCGCGAACTAGGCATAACTACCGAACAGATTTTTGAGGTTTTTGCCGTTGCCAATATGGTTGGTGGTTCTATTTGTATCCCGCATACCCGGCGCGCCGTGGAATATTGGGAAGCGTTGCACGTTGAAAGTGGGGAGTAACAAGATAGCAAGTTAAAAGTGGGGGGAGGTCAATGCACCCCACTTTTAACTTTCAACTTTAACCCTACTCCAAGACAACCACTTTATGCAAAAGACGTAACCCAAAGGAAATTTCCACTGTAGTGTTTCGAATCCGGCGTTCGGGAATCGTGATATTCTGTCCAGGATTCCATGGATCAGGAACATTTGGAATAGCTATTTGCCTGTATTGGGGGGTCACATCCGGGTTAATGGAAAGTTGGATTTGGCCACCAACTAGTTCGGAAAAGTCAAACTCTATACCGCCGCCGAGAGAAAAGCCTGCCATCCAACGTTGTACACCACCCATAAGTGGATAGTAGAGCTTCTTATTCGGGTCAGATCCTGTCAACCCATCAATATTTGTGCTATAGGTATAATCTCCTCTTAGCCCACCAAAATAAAAATACCGGGTACTACCACTGGCACTTTCTTTGAATCGCTGCTTTGCCCCCAGTGAAAAAGAAAAATTGTTGAACTTAAATTGTTCTGTGAAAGTACCACCCGGAGTATTATTGAAATTGAAAAAGCGATAGCGTGTTGCACTGCCTTTTACGTGGTAGCCAAGCTGCATGTAAAACGACCCTTTATTATCTTCGTTATTGATGGTTTCCGTGCTTAACGCAGCGTGATATTGAAACAATGGTTCCCTACCTGAAGAGTTGTCCCATTTTTGAAGGCCCGCTGTCGGTCCAAATTGAAGAACATAAGCCGTACTTTGGCCTACAATTAGTCCAAAAAAGATAAAATTGAACAATAGAACAAGTGTGATTCGCATTTTTATGCTGTTTTTGTGGCGAAAATAAAGCATTGGTTCGACTCCATTGTACAATGCTTTCCTAAAGTGAATTTCACAACCGTCGTTTTCTTGTATTTTCGCCGTTAATGTCACGCTTTACCAGAACAAATCACCATGGAAAAAACTACTCATTCGTCGCCTAATACCACTTTTAATGACTTCCCATACGTCCGCCCCGATATCGTGGAGGTTTCCAAATCATTTGAAACATATCTCTCCCAATTTATTCAGGCTGACGATGCCGAAAAGCAACAGGATGCATTAGAACAAATTGTCGCCGTACGTGAGGCGTTTAGCTCCATGTTCAACCTTTGCTACATTCGACATACCGCCAATACTGCCGACCCTTTTTACGAAGCAGAGAATCAATATTTTGACGAACAATCACCGTCCATCGAAGCGCTGAATAACCGTTTCTATCAGGCCTTGCTTTCCTCTCCGTTCCGGGAGTCGCTGGCAACTACCTATGGAAACCAGCTCTTTATCCTGGCTGAGGTTTCGCTCAAAACATTCCAACCCAGTATTCTGGAAGACCTACAACAGGAAAACGCCCTCAGCACCGCGTACACCAAAATAAAAGCCCAGGCAAAATTTGAGTTCGAAGGCAATTCCTACAACCTCAGTAGTTTTCTCCCCATCGAACTCTCCAATGATCGTGCAACGCGCAAAAAGGCAACCACTGTCAAGTGGAATTTTTATGCAGAAAATGCCGTAGCGATCGAAAATATCTTTGACCAGATGGTGAAGCTACGGCACTCCATGGCTCAAAAACTTGGTTTTCAGACTTTTACAGAAGTGGGCTATGCCAGAATGCACCGCTCAGACTATACCCCGGAAATGGTGGCAAATTTCCGCAAACAAGTGCGCGAACACATCGTTCCCATCGCTTCAGCCCTTTATGCGCGTCAGTGCAAGCGCCTAAGCCTTGAAAAGCTGAATGTCTATGACGAAGAGTACAAATTTGCCAGTGGTAATCCCAAACCAATAGGTGCGCCTGAAGAAATCGTGGCAAATGCCGCCAAAATGTACCACGAACTAAGCCCCGATACCGATGTCTTTTTTACCCGGATGCAAGCCGCCAATCTGATGGATCTGGTCAACCGCGATGGCAAAGCCACCGGAGGGTATTGCACGTATATCAGCGCTTTTGATGCTCCTTACATCTTTTCTAATTTCAATGGCACAAGTGGCGATATCGATGTCCTTACCCATGAAGCAGGCCATGCTTTCCAAGTTTGGAGCAGCCGTGACTTTCCCCTGGAAGAATACCACTGGCCTACTGCAGATGCCGCCGAAATACATTCCATGAGTATGGAGTTTTTTACCTGGCCCTGGATGGAGTTGTTTTTTGGGGAGCAGACCGAAAAATATCGTTTTATGCACCTGGCAGGCGCCATACAGTTCCTGCCTTATGGCGTGGCGGTCGATGAATTCCAGCATATCTTGTACGAAAACCCGCACATGACTCCAGCAGAGCGAGATACCGCCTGGCGAAAACTCGAACAAACTTACTTACCTCATCGGGACAACGATGGAATTGAACACCTCGAGGCCGGTCGGTTCTGGCACAAACAAAGTCACATTTTTAACAGCCCGTTCTACTATATCGATTATGCTCTGGCTCAGATTTGTGCCTTCCAATTTTGGGTGAAAGACCGACATGACCAT
Source organism: Lewinellaceae bacterium (assembly GCA_947476195.1). GTDB lineage: Bacteria > Bacteroidota > Bacteroidia > Chitinophagales > Saprospiraceae > M3007. The sequence goes on from CANJPT010000072.1 coordinate 10,512, forward strand.
GCAGTTGCCTGGACGGACTACCTACGCCTATGCCGGGCTGGCGGAAGTCTTTCTTTTCTCAATCTTGTTAAACTTGCCAACCTGAAGTCTCCTTTCGAGGATGGCTGTGTTCAATCAGTCGTGGAAGAAATTCAGACCTTTTTGAACAGTGTGGACGATTCTAAATTTTAATTATAATTCATTTTCAAACCAATGCGCTATACCATATTCGTTTTTGTCGTGCTGATTGCCACCGCATTCCGCACGGCCGACCAAAATTCCTTTCCAACCCTGAAACTTGCCCTGCTCAAATACAGCGGCGGCGGCGATTGGTACAATGATGTAAACTCCCTGAAAAACCTCGCCAAATTCTGCAACGAAAACCTGCACACCAATTTTGATGCCACCGATTACGCGACCGTAGAGCCCGGTAGTGCCGAAATTTTCAATTACCCCTTCGTGTATGCCACCGGCCACGGCAATATGCTTTTCAGCGACCTCGAAGCCCGCAACCTCCGTGCCTACCTGGAAGGCGGCGGCTTTCTGTTATTAAACGACGACTTCGGACTCGACCCTTTTGTACGCCCGGCGATGAAAAAGGTTTTTCCGGAGCTTGAGTTCGTAGAACTGCCCTTTAGCCACCCAATTTATCATCAGAAATACAGCTTCGGAAACGGACTTCCAAAAATTCACGAGCACGACGGCAAGCCGCCACAAGGCTTTGGATTGCTCTATCAGGGACGTCTCGTTTGCTATTACGACTTTGAGACCGACCTCGGCGACGGTTGGGACGACGTACACAATGACCCGAAAGAACTGCGTACCAAAGCCTTGCAAATGGGGGCGAATATTGTGCAGTATGTTTTTGGGTATTAGAATGGTTGCAAGTACTTTGCCACAATCTTTAAGCTAATAGGCACCGTATCATCAATCATTTTATCCTTAGCCGTGCCCAGTATCCCTGAATGGAAACTTATGCCCCAGGTTGTTCGGTTGATTGGGAATGCCGGAGATTCCGCGTGCAGCACATTGCCTTCGATACTGACTTTTACCGGAATATTGACCGGCGCAGTTTTGCCTTTCATGGTTAATTTACCACTGAGTACCCAATTGTAATTGGGCATGGTACTGGGCAGCACTTTTTTAATTACGAACTCCGCCCTGGGGTATTTATTGACCTCAAAAAAGTCGGAATCTTTCAGGTGCGACTCCAAATCGCGCCGTTCTCCGGGGTCTTTTATGTCGGTGACGCTGGTAGAATTCATATCAAGGGTCACATTGCCACTTAAGATCTGGCCCTGCTTCACTACCAAGGCACCGCCATCTAAAGTGATGGTGCCTTGGTGGCCGGTTTTATCGATGCTATGAGTTCCTGACCAGTTCACGGTACCTTCCGTAACCTTAAATATCGCGGCGCCTTCAGCCGAAACAGGGGCCAGTTGTATGGTGTCAAACTTGGACGAAATCTGGGCGGCTTCTATTTTGGGATCATTTTTGCAGGATAATATGGCAAAAAGAGCAAAAGAAAGCAGTGTTAATTTTCTGAAAAAAGTAGGCATGGTGGATAATGTGATCAGCTGAATATCAGTGCAGTCAATGTGAATAGATCCCGTTCACCACAAGCCCTACTCCCCTTTCTTGGTTTATCGTTCATAATTCTGCGATTACCGTCAGGTTTCCTTTTACCTGCTGGTCGATCACCACGTTTACTTTCGCATCAAGCGGCAGGTAAAGATCTACCCGGGAGCCAAATTTGATAAAACCCATCTCTCCGCCCTGTTTCACGGTATCTCCCTCACCAATATACCATTTAATACGTTTAGCAACTGCTCCCGCAATCTGGCGCATCAGGATCTCACCCTGACCAAAATCGTATACTACGGTGGTGCGTTCGTTTTCGGTGCTGCTTTTTGGGTGCCAGGCCACCAAATATTTACCAGGGTGATAGCGGAAATAGTTGACCACACCGCTGACTGGATTACGGTTGACGTGGACATTCAACGGCGACATGAAAATAGAGATCTGAAGCCGTTTTTCCTTAAAATATTCCGCTTCAAAAACCTCCTCGATTACACACACCCGCCCGTCGGCAGGAGCATATACCAAATGATTATCTGCTACTGGTATTTCCCTAACCGGGTTTCTAAAAAACTGAAGCACCAAGATATAAAAGCCGACCGAAAGCACCAGAACCGGCCAGAAAAGGATGGACAGGAATTGTGCCACGACGATATTTAACGCAAACAACAACAGAGCGGCAACCACCAGGATCGTGCGGCCTTCATTATGAATTCTGAACAGCATTTTATCTGAATTTTGAATTTGTGGAGCAAAGATATAATCTTGGGTTCAATCCATTCCCTGCTCAATTACTTCCCTGATATTTGGGTAAACAAGCACGCCGCTTTCCAACCAGGATTTTGGTTCCACCCAATGAATTTCTTCGATGTCTTCTTCAGTTTGTGGTATGAGTTGTGTGTCGGTGGTCCGGATCCAATACCACCAGGTTTTTTTAAGGATGCGCTTGCCTTTTTCTTCGTATGTGTGATAGGTATGTGCCAGAAATGCGCCAAGTTCAACGTTTACCAGTCCTGTTTCTTCCTGAATTTCCCGGATGGCAGCCTGTTCAGGCGTTTCTCCCGGATCAATTTTACCCTTTGGCATATCCCAGGAACCCCGACGGTAGAATACAAGCAGTTCATGCTGCGCATTTTGAACATATCCACCTGCAGCTTCCAGTACCTTGAACAGATCCTGAAAATCGGCCCAAAGTATTTCCGGGTCAGCATGGTACAGCACTACGGCCCTGACATTTTTATTCTTGTCCAACAAATCCAGATATTGTCTCAATACCTTTTTTTTGCCAAAATAAGGGGCAACATAGGTGACTTTATCAGATTTAAAGCCCAAAGATTGCGCTCCTTCCGGTGTCGTGAGAAAAACGGGTGTTCCGTTGTGGTAGATTTTATAGTTTTGCGGCACTTTTTCGAATTATTTTGAGGCGAATGTAGCGCATCAAGCAATTGAATCACTAAAATCATTGTAATCACCTTAATCATTGTATCGTATTTTGGAATCAGAAGTAGCTCGTAATTTATTGGAAATCAAAGCGGTAAAGCTCAGCCCCAATGCTCCGTTCACTTGGGCATCCGGAATGTTGTCACCCATTTATTGTGACAATAGGGTAGCACTTTCATATCCGGGGGTACGAACCTTCCTGAAAAATTGTTTAGCCGAGAAATCCCGCGATTTTGGTAACTTTGATGTGGTGGCAGGAGTAGCAACTGCTGGAATTCCGCATGGAGCCTTACTGGCAGACATTTTGGAGAAGCCCTTCATTTATGTACGAAGCAGTGCAAAAGACCATGGGAGACGAAATCAAATAGAGGGTGAACTAAAATCTGGTCAGCGGGTCTTAGTCGTGGAAGATCTGATCAGTACTGGCGGGAGTTGTCTGTTGGCGGTAGATGCATTGCGCGAAGTGGGGGCAGAAGTTGCGGGAGTACTGGCCATTTTTCAGTATGGTTTTACAAAGGCCGACATTGCCTTTGCCGAAAAAGGGGTTGTATTTCATACCCTTACCAATTATGACGCCTTGGTGCAGGAAGCTGCACGAACAGGCTATGTTTCTGAATCCGATCTGAATACACTAAAAAAATGGCGCGAAAACCCCGAAGCCTGGGGCGCACTTTACGCTTAAATTATGAACGATAAACCATGCGAGACAGACCCTGTGCAATGGTTTATAGTTTATAATTCATAGTTTATAGTTTATAGTTCAAAACATGATTACTCCTAACTCTGAATCCTTTCTTCGGGAATACCTGAATAACTCCAGTCCTACTGGTTTTGAGGCAAGCGGCCAAAAGCTTTGGCTCGAATATCTTAGCCCATACATAGATGAATGGAAATTAGACAACTATGGAACAGCCTACGGGATCATCAACCCGGGCCAACCCTTCAAAGTTGTCATTGAAGGCCATGCCGACGAAATCTCATGGTTCGTCAATTATGTGACCGAAGACGGTTTTATCCACATCATTCGCAACGGTGGCTCTGATTTTCAGATTGCTCCGTCCATGCGTGTCTGGATACACCTTCGGAAAGGCGGACGCATTCAGGGTGTGTTTGGCTGGCCGGCCATTCATACCAGAACGGATAAGGATTCTAATATTTCGCCCAGTATCGAAAATCTGACAATTGACGTTGGAGCAAAAGACCGGGATGAGGTTGTACAAATGGGTATCCATGTGGGTTGTGTGGTCACGTTTCAGGACGAATTTACCATCCTAAACAATCGGTATTACACCGGACGGGCACTTGACAACAGAATTGGTGGCTTTTGCATCGCTGAAGTGGCCAGATTGCTGAAAGAGCAAAACATACAACTGCCTTACTCGCTTTACATCGTCAATTCTGTTCAGGAAGAGGTGGGCCTGCGCGGAGCCGAAATGGTGGCAAATAGCATTAAACCCAATGTAGCGATCGTGACTGATGTAACTCACGACACGCACACGCCTATGATTAGCACCAAAAAACACGGTGATATACGCTGTGGCCGTGGCCCTTCGGTGACTTATGCCCCGGCGGTACACCAAAAATTGCTGGACATCATTATCGCCACCGCAGAGGAAAAGGAAATTCCGTTCCAACGCGAAGCAGCCAGCCGTACTACCGGTACCGATACCGACGCATTTGCTTATTCCAACGGCGGCGTACCCTCCGCACTCATTTCACTGCCACTGCGCTACATGCATACGACGGTTGAAATGGCGCATAAAGACGATGTGAACAACCTGATCCGATTGATCTTTGAGAGTTTGCAAAAGATTGAAGCTGGTCAGAATTTTAGGTATTTTTCAAATATATAAACACCGCGCTCAACCCTGTGGAATACGCCGCCTGCCAAGTCTCCATCGCCCCCCTCCGTGCACAACCATCCGACAAGAGCGAGATGGTATCGCAGCTTCTTTTTGGCGAAACCGTGGAGGTGCAAGAATCAAAAGACACCTGGAAATACGTCGTGTGCGCCTGGGATGGCTACACTGGCTGGGTAGACGCTAAACAGCTCAAACGATTAACTCCAAAAGAGTTTGATGAATACCGGGAACACCAGGCCATAAACCTTTCGCTTGTGGAAGGTCTCATGGCGGCCGATCATTTTATCCCGGTGACCCTGGGCGCTGTGCTGCCACAGTACGATGGACTTCGCTGCCAATTAGGCGAACAAACGTTCCAGTTTTCAGGCCCCGTGGTTACCCCTGGTCAGCAGCGCATGGGAAGTGAATGGATGATCAAAATTGCCCGCAGATACCTGCACGCACCTTACCTCTGGGGAGGACGTTCACCATTCGGTATCGACTGCTCGGGCCTTACCCAAATGGTGTTCAAAACAGCCGGTATTCGCCTCCTACGCGATGCCAATCAGCAGGTGACCCAGGGCCGTCCTATAGATTTTATGGAAGAATGCCAGGCTGGGGACCTCGCTTTTTTTGACAATGCAAAGGGCCAGATCACGCATGTTGGTATCATCCTGCCTGAATGCCATATTATCCACTCCAGCGGTCGGGTGCGGATAGACAAACTCGACCACTTTGGTATTTTTAACCGCGAAATGAATCGGTATACACACCAACTGCGCATTGTGAAACGTTTGCTGCAGGATGAACTCAATACGGCTATTCTGAATGAAAGTGAAGCCGTAATGGCAGATGAGTTGGCCGGTCAGGTGGAATTGTTTGGGTAAACAATGCATAAAGCCCGATGTCTTTGCCCTGCGGAAACTGACAAGCATATCTAACATCTTGTACCCCATCATTTTATCGAGGGGGCATAAGATGTTAGATGTTGCACTCACATTTTCCCTTGAACCTACTATATTACCCTATGTCAGCCGATGAGAAAACGCTACAATCTGTCACCTTTGAAACTTGAATCCGCCAGAGATAAAAAAAGACTGTAGAGCGTTATTTGACATCCTCACAGACAACCCGTAGTGCCAATTTCCATTCCCGCCGTACCTTCCGCAAAATTTATTAACACAATGCGGAAACACCTTACCCTTCCAGTTGCCTTCGTTTTCATCCTTGCTCATTTTTCCTGGATACTTAGTGCGCAGCCTCTTGCGTCCCCAGCAGACGCGCGTATGAAGTGTTTTGAGCAACGAAAGTTGTTGAAAAACAACTCTTTGTTATCATCCGTCAGCCCGGTTAATATTGGCCCTTCCATCTTTTCCTGCCGCGTGACTGATCTGGATGTGAACCCCGCCGACCCGACCGAAATGTACGTCGCATACGCCTCCGGAGGCCTTTGGTACAGTACTAGCAACGGCACCAAATTCGATCCTGTTTTCGACCATGAAGCCAGTATGACCATTGGCGATATCGCTGTCGATTGGACAAATCATGTGATTTGGGTCGGTACCGGTGAAGCCAACAGTAGCCGCTCCTCTTATGCCGGCACTGGCATCTACCGCAGCGCAGACGGCGGAAAAACATGGGAAAACCGCGGCCTACCCGAAAGTCAGCACATCGCACGTATCGTGCTACATCCCTCTGACCCGAATACAATTTGGGTTTCCGTGCTTGGCCACCTGTATTCGCCCAATGCTGAACGAGGTGTTTACAAAACCACTGACGGTGGAAAAACATGGAAACAAACCCTTTTTGTCAACGAAAACAGTGGCGGCATCGACCTGATACTTGACCCATCATCCTTTCCCCCCAAGAAAAATGACCCTAATGACTCCTATGACCTCAAAATCCCAATAACCCTATACGCTGCCACCTGGGAACGCAGCAGGCGTTCCTGGGAATTCAATGGTGCTGGCGAAGGCTCCGGAATCTGGAAAAGTACTGATGACGGCGACACCTGGATAAAATCAAGCACCACTGCCAGCGGTTTCCCAACGGGCGACAAAATTGGCCGGATAGGCCTGGCCGGTGGTATGAAAAATGGCAAGACGGTGCTGTATGCCTGTGTGGACAACCAAAATTCTAAACCTAAAAAAGACAAGTCATCTGAAAACGGTCTGAGCAAGGAGCAGTTAAGAAGCATATCCAAAGAAGACTTTATGAAGCTTTCCGACGAAAAATTGTCGGATTTTTTGAAACAAAATGAATTTCCAGAAAAATACAACGCTAAGAAAATTAAAGGCCTGGTTGAAAAAGACAAGTTCAAACCCATGGCCTTGGTGGAATTTCTGGAAGACGCAAACAGCAAATTATTTGAAACGGATTATATCGGAGCAGAACTTTATCGCTCTGAAGATGGCGGTACGACCTGGAGGCGCACCCACGACGATGCCATTGAACAAATGCACTTCACTTACGGCTACTATTTTTCCAATGTGCGCTGTATGCCGGAAGATGCCGACAAGGTGTACATGATCGGTTTTTACATCATCAGCTCTGAGGATGGCGGCAAATCCTGGAAAAATATCAACGGCGACAACGTCCACGTAGACCACCATGCACTCTGGCTCAATCCAAACAGGTCTGGTCACCTGCTGAATGGCAATGACGGCGGACTCAATATTTCCTGGGACAACGGCGAATCCTGGGCAAAGTGCAACAACCCGCCAGTTGGTCAGTTCTACGCCATCACCACCGACGAAGCCGAGCCTTACAATGTGTACGGCGGCGCTCAAGACAACGGTGTGTGGGCTGGCTCGAGCGAATATGAGGCCTCAACGGGTTGGCAACAGTCGGGACAATACCCTTATAAAGAACTAATGGGGGGAGATGGAATGCAGATACAGGTGGATTACCGCGACAACAATACGGTCTATTCCGGGTTCCAATTTGGTAACTATTTTAGGATCAACAAATTGACTGGGGATATGAAGCCAATCACGCCCAAGCATGACCTTGGGGAAAGGCCACTTCGTTTCAACTGGCAATCTCCTATTTGGCTCAGTCGCCACCAACAGGATGTGCTGTATTTTGGTGCAAATAAAATGTACCGATCCTTCAATCAAGGCAACGATTGGGAAGCGATCTCTGGCGATCTGACTCAGGGAGGAAAACCTGGAAACGTGCCCTACGGTACGCTCACCAGTATTTGCGAAAGCCCATTGAAATTTGGACTCCTGTATGCTGGCTCCGACGACGGGCTGATCCATGTGACCCGCGATGGAGGCGAAACCTGGGTGAAAATATCTGACAGTCTGCCTCAAAACCTATGGGTTAGCAGGGTGACAGCCTCCTCCCACGAACGCGGAAGAGTCTATGCCTCCTTAAGTGGTTACCGATGGGATGATTTTACGTCTTACCTCTATGTTTCGCAGGATTATGGCCAGCATTGGTCCCGCATCGGTCTTGATCTGCCCTTTGAGCCGATCAATGTGGTGAAAGAAGATCCTTCCAATGCAAATGTCTTATACGTAGGAACGGACCACAACGTTTATGTATCTTTGGATGCCGGGCAGTCTTTTCAGACCTTGAGTGCGGATTTTCCGGATGTTCCGGTTCATGATCTTGTTATCCCGTCAAAAGCATCGGAACTGGTGATCGGTACACATGGACGTTCCCTGTTCAAAGCCGATATTGCTAATATTCAGAAATTGGATGCTGAAACCCTGATCTCAGAGATTCAAGTCTTTGAGATAGAAAAGAAGAAATATTCCAAAAACTGGGGCAAAAAACAGCCCTACAAAGAAGCCAAAGACCCTGAATTGCCTGTTTGGTTCTACGCCAAAATGGCTGGAAAAGTCACCTGGACCGTAAAACATAAAGAAAGTAAGCTGATTTTAAACTCCGGGCAGATCGATTGCGTTAAAGGCTTGAATAAATGGGTATACGGTCTTGATTTCAACTCCGAAGTTTTGAGAAAATACCGCGAGACGATTCAAGCTGCACAAAAAGATCCAAAAAAATTGCTTGAAATCGAGAAAGCAGACACCGGAAAACTGTACCTCCAAAAAGGTGTTTATACCTTTACGCTGGAAAAAGCGGGAGGAATGGTGGAGCACGAGTTTGTGATCGAATAAAAAACCTCGACCTAAATTGCTTCCAAAGAGGATCTTGAGTCTACCTTATTTCATCAACCTTGTGATTCTTATGAACATACAAGCAGAAAAATTGAATATTATCCAACAACTCCTTGTAATTCAGGATGAAAGTCTGCTTTCAGCCCTAAAGAACCTTCTGGACTTTGCAGGTCGAAACAATGGCAAAGTGCCAGACCGTTATACAGATTTACCAGCTAATGTACGGAAGAGCATCGAGGTCTCCATCAGTCAGTTGGAAGCTGGAAAAGGGATACCGCACCAAAAAGTAATGGCCGATTTGAAAAAGCGCTTTGTTAAATGACTTTTAGTATCTTTTGGTCACCAAAAGCCGAGGCTGAATTTATTGAAATCTTGATCTATTTAGAATCTGAATTTGGTATCAACATAACGTTACGGTGCATGGAAGATGTTGAAAAAATGCTTGACCATATCGCTGAATTCCCTTTTACATTTGTTTCCTATGACGATGGTTCCGTACGCAGAGCTGTTGTGAATAAGCAACTTTCCATCTTTTATCGGATAAACGAGGGCATAGTCGAGTTACTCTCCTTTTGGGACAATCGTCGAAACCTTGAAACATTGAATATTTAGATTTGATACGGAGCCTCTGCTGTACTCCTTAGAAACTCCGTTGAAATATAAACCAGACCTTTCCCAAAATTTTGGCGGAAAAATTTTCCGCTCCACTTACTTAAAAATTCTGCAATTAATGAAAAATTTGAAAAGCCTATTCCTCATAGTACTCACGATCAGTGCGACTATGCTTACCGGTTGCCTCCACATCATTGAGGAAGCTACTTTCCACAATAATGGGTCAGGTACCTATAAAATGACGCTCGATATGAGCGAAATGAAGGGTATGATGGACATGTTCAAAGGCATGGGCGGCGACTCCACTGCCATGAGCATGGGTGCAGACTCCACTGCTATCCAGGGCGAGGGCGATTACACGCCTCCCGCTGCAGCAGCACCCACAGAAGATCCCATGGGTGGACTTGGTGATCAGATGAGCAGTGTTGCTTCCACCCTTAAAGGCGTGGACGGCATTACAAGTGTGGTCGAGATCAAAGACACCAGCAATTTCAATTTTGGTTACTCCTTTGATTTTGCCAGCGTTGCAGCCCTCAATCGGGCCCTCAAGATCATCAACAAAGACAAATACCAAAGCGATGTAAACGAGGTATTTCGTTTCAATGGCAAGAATTTTGAGCGCCTTCCTACCGGAGACCTGGGTGCTGAAATGCAAAAAGCCATGATGGAAAACGGTGGTGACGAAGGAGAAGAAGGGAACATGGATATGGTCAAGAGCTTTTTGGGCGATATGAGCTACAAGCAGATCTACCACTTCCCAGACTATGAAGTGAAAAAATCAGACAACAAACTGGGCGAGATCAGTGATGGCGGACACACACTGACCATCAAACTGAAGCCTTTTGATGAAGACCAGCAAAAGAACAAAGCAACGGTGGCTGCTAAGGTGAAATTGAAGTAATATTGATTCGTTTTCGAAAAAACAAGGTTAATTTAAGGGATATGTTTACGAAACCTTCAAGGTTTTGTAAACGTATCCCTTAAATTAACCTTCAAATCCTTAGTTATGGCCAAACCCAATGTAGTAAATTTTCAATATGCTCAACTTCTTAAAGAACATAAATTCCTATCACCGCCACCGGAAGACGGTCAATATTGGTATGATAAATTTGGAACTTTACACTTGCTCTTATTTATAGATTGAGTGTTTTATGAATGCGACCCAGAATCCAAAGCCATTAGAGACATAATTGAGGGAGCACCGACTCTTAAAGAACAATATTTTGCACCAAGCGTGGAGTACATTGAATATATTCAGACGATTACTTTAAAAACAGGGGCTTTAAAACCAGCATTCAACACATTTGAAAAGTCTGGAATTCAAATCGAGGTTGGTTATGATCCGAACGCTTATGCTCAAAAGTGGTTAGATGAAAACAAAAAGCCAGAAGAAGATTGAGATGCCATTTAACATGCAAAGTGTATCCGCCAAGTGACTACCTCTGATAACAGCCCAATAAAATTTGCACTTATAGAGACACCAAGCGCCACATCAAAATCAAAAATTATGGCCTGTATTTTTTGTGGCTCAACCCATGCTTTAAATACGGTTGAACATATTGTTCCAGAATCGCTGGGTAACAAATCTTATGCTCTTGAGAAAGGAAAAATATATGCTGATTGCAACAATGGTTTTTCAAAATTTGAAGATATAGCACAATCAAAATCTATTTTGGGTTATGAACGAGCAAGATTAGCCGTGATGACTAAAAAGGGTAAGCCAGGGAGGGGTAAAACTGGTCATCTCGAATTTATTGGGAGTGAAGACTTCAAAAAAAATTACATCCGAGCGGCAGGACTGAAATAGGAAGATTTGTCCGATTACAACCCTGAAACTAAGACCTTCAAAGTTAGAGTACCGAACTTTAATGCAGGAAGTGAGGTAGAAACATCGAAGCTACTTTTGAAGATGGGGTTTGAATCCTTGTACAAGTCAAAAAAAGCACTTTTTAATAGATATAATTTTGACGAACTGAAGGATTATCTCTTAGGAAAAACCAAGGATAATTGGCCGCTCATTGTTCTATCCAAAATGATTGCCGATTTCCTAATTATTCCTACCTTATTCGACAAACATTACCTAAGTAAAATTCCTTGTAACCTCTTGGCTAGGGAAGTGGATAGCAAAACGTTGATTTTTCGCTTTGAGTATGGGGGGGAATTGCAATGGAAATAAATTTACTAAACCGCGATACTGATTGGATTAAGCTTCATGTTGATGAGAAAACAATATTCAGTGTCCATCCTGTCAGTTTTAATGAGAAATTTGGATTGCCTACTACTCAAAAAAGGGTAAAATTCAAGACTAGTTCATAAGTATCTAGTGATAAATACCAAAGCTGAAGTACTTTACGGCACTAAAATAGGCGTTTATTAATAGACTGATCACTCTGTTTTAAAAAAACAAAATGGACTTAATAACAATTCTAGAAAATCACAAAATTTGGATTGATAGTGAAGAAGTGGAAGGCGAACGCGCTGATCTTTCTGGGGCAAATCTGGGCAAGACCGATCTAAAAAATGTAAACCTTATTAAGGCCGTTCTTTCTAAAGCAGACTTTACTAATTCAAATTTTTATGGAGCTGACTTTTCAGCTTCCGATCTTGAAAACGCCAACTTTTATGGAGCGAATCTTTCTGGGCTAAAATTCATTACCACAAACCTAATTTCGGCCAACTTCTATGGGGCCTTACTTAGCTCTGTCGACTTTACAGCAGCGAACCTTAATTGGGCTAAATTTACTGGTGCTATTGCTTCAGGGTGCATTTTTTACAAGGCAAGCCTTGATGAATCTGACCTTTCAGATTCCAATTTTCGTTTCGCCTACCTTAGAGAAGCCAGTCTTTGCGAAGCGAATCTCAATGAGGCTGATTTTAGTGAAGCTGACCTTCAAATGGCTAACTTGTCTAAAGCGACCATCACAAATGCTAACCTATCAAGGGCCAATCTGCTTATGGCCAGACTTCCTGGTGCAAATCTTTCAGAAACAACCTTTTCTGGAGCTAAAATTCACCAAGCAAACCTTCGTGGGACTCTACTTACTAACGCCAACTTTAATTTAGCTGATCTTACAAGGGCTTTTTTTACGGGAGCCAACCTTTTGAATGCTAAACTTATTCAGGCAGACCTTCGTTTCGCCGACTTCAGGTTAGCAAACCTACACAAAGCGAATCTATCTAACGCCAATCTTGCAGGAGCTGACTTTACAGGGGCAGACCTAACCGAAGCAAATCTTACTGGGGCAAACTTATCAGACTGTGATTTTACAGATGTTAACCTAACCAGAGTAGTAGGATTTTCACTAAAGAATTGAGTGGGTAGGTTTTTTTCCAACCTATTTTTTGGCGATTGATAAATGAAGAATACATTTTTTCCCTAACTTGGTCTTCTCTGCTTCCACATGCAAGATGCCCAGCCCAGCGCCGCGCTTGTGTCTTTTGACCA
>CANJPT010000073.1 GCA_947476195.1 Lewinellaceae bacterium
CGGGTGCTGCGAATCAAGTCGTAAAAAGACATATCCAATTCGCGTTCGATCATTTTCACCAGCACTTTGCCCTCTGTTTTGGAGAGGTTTTTCATCCGTTCGGTCATGTCTTCTTTCAGCTCGTGGTGCTCGTGTCGGATGTAGCGTTTGCGTTTAAACTTGTTCATTCCATCCGTCTGATCTTCGATCTCCTGGTAAAGGGCTACAGCCTCTACGGCATATGGATAAACACGGTTGGCGGCCCAGATGTAGCGGCGGAATTGGTGCTGCTCTTCGAGGTTAGCGAAGGTTCGTTTCGCCACCAAACGCGCCGGGTGCAGCGACATTAGATAAGTACTGTCGCCGTGCACAATTTCAAGGGTAGCCCAGGCGCCGCCCCGTGGCAGGGTGTCAACTCGGGAAATCTGTGCGATGGATTGCCCGGCAAAAAATATAAAGAAGAGGAGAAGCCTGTAATTTTTCATGTTTAATTGTTTTGGCTGAGTGGACGTCTCACAAGTACTTTTTCACCGCGGAGGGGCAGTGACACGGAGTCTTAACAACTTGATTATCAAATACTCCGCGTTTTTTCGCCTCAGCGGGGAAAAGAAAAATACGACTAATGAGATACCCTCTGAACCAGCATATTGCACCCAATTGAGACAGTACTAGACTGATAACGTAACTCGAATGTTGTTTCGTGGCTTGTTACGATAAAGTTATTTGTACCACAAGGGCTTACTCCTCAATGCCATCGCCGTCTTCCTGAAGAGGTGCCGACCTTGGTACAGGCTCGCGCGTGCCGGTTTTTGGGTTGTCCTCGATGGCTTTGGGGGCATCAGGCGGGGGGTAAGTCTTATTCTTATCTTCAGTCCGTTGTCCGCCATATTGATCCAGGCGATCCATCCACTTCATGGAAGTTCCCCATGCTTCCAGGACAAAAGGCTTCATTCGGATGGCAAAATCTTTGACTTTTGTAGGCAGTGGCTCCAGAATGGTATAGGTTCTGGACTCAGTAATGGTGGCTTCATTGATAAATTCGACTTTCGTTGCAAACCAAATCAGCACGCTGTATAATATGACAGAAAAACTCGCCATTGCCACACCACCTCCAACCTGATTGAGGATACCCAAATAGGCCATGCGCATGGCATGTTCTAAACCTCGTACGGATTGGCGCGTTATTAGCATAAGCGTGAACAAATTCACCAAAAATGCCGCCAAGAACATTGTTGGGTTTTCAGAGGGGTATAAACTCTGAAGAATTGCGGCCGTGGTAGGCGCCATTTTGAACGCCAATACAACGCCAAACACATACAACGCCATGTTTAACACAGTGCTGATGATTCCGCGGGAATATCCTTGCCAGAAGCCGTAAGCAAAGAAGGCGTAAAAGCCAATGTCTATAGGCATAGTCCGACAAAGGTAGTAGATGCCGACAAAACTTTTCCAATGTGTATTTTTGGGTCATGAAAGTTCAGTTTAAAGCATTTATCCTAACGTTTTGGTCTGTTTTATCGAGAAAAACGGCCCTTTTTCCCGTATTTTCCCTCTTGGTGCTTTCGTCTTGTACCAAAGACAGGATCACAATTCCTTCTTTTCGTGAAATACAGAGCCCCATTCAGGAGGATATTACCTCCATTGCCTTTTCCGATTCGCAGCACGGATCACTTACGGGCGGAAAGGCCTGGGAGTATGGATTTGTCATGAATACCCAGGATGGCGGTCTAAGCTGGTATGCAGACACGATCCTGAATCGAAAGATGGAGGATGTATGCTTTGATGCTACTGGCCAAGGCTATGCATGTGGCCAAGATGTCCTGCTTTATAAACCGCTTGGAGAAGCACATTGGCGGGTTTTACGGATTGATTATCAATGGCTTAGGTCCTGTCATTTTCCCGACGGAAGGCGAGGCGCTGTAGTGGGAGGAGAAGGGTACCACAGTGGTTTCGCGCACACTTTTGGTCCCGAACCATTTTGGAAAACGGATTCGATCCAAACTTTCCCAAATGAAATTGAATCCATTTGGTACTCCGATTCCACAACGCTCCACGCGGTGGGCTTTGGCTGGGTATTGCGCTCCGCAGACGCAGGTCATTCCTGGGAAAGGTTGGATATCACGGGCGACTTTTTTCAATGCGTCCATTTTCCTACACCTTCCACGGGTTATATCTGTGGCAGTTCCGGGACTATTTTAAAAACCATAGATGGCGGCCTACATTGGAAAAGTATCCGCAAAGGAGGTAGTGTTGGCAATAACCTCAAACCATTTCATGCGTTATGGTTTGTCACTGCCGATAAGGGCTGGATCGTAGGCGACAAGGGCATTTTCTGGCAAACGGATGATGGCGGCGATTCCTGGAACCTTGTAGCGGAAGCTCCATCTGAGGCGGATTTTACGCATGTTTTTCAGATGGGGAAAAAAGGCTGGGCTACTGCAAAAGGTGGAAGGCTATTTGGGTTTGAACTTTAGTTTAACAGGAGTCATCCCGAATTTTGTGAGTATTTGGCCTCGGAGAGGCTCAATATTATAGGGCTACCGAAGAGTATTTTGTGAGTACTTGGCCTCGGAGAGGCTTAATATTGGTAGAAAATGGAATTTGGATTTTATTGGACCTCGGAGAGGTCTAACCTTGGTAAATCTAACCCACGAATACATTTATGTTAGACCTCTCCGAGGTCCTTGTGCTTTATCATAACATAATATCTACCAATGTTTAACCTCTCCGAGATCAATTTCAAAATTCAGGATGACTCCTGGTTAAAACGCATTAAAGCAAGCAACCAAAAAATCAGCCGTTGCAAAGTAGAAAACTACCGCAAAACCACCTTCTTCACGCCCTTGACAGCTTCATTTTCAATAGAAACGGCGTAAACTCCTTCAGGCAAATCAGCGATCTGCAAGGACAGAAATGTGTTCCCCGCTGCCAGCGTCCATGAACCGACTCGTTGACCGGCGGCATTGTACATCGAAACCAAGGCTTCAGCGGCAAGTGGTTCGCCAATAGAAAGGCGCAACACTTCATCTGCAGGGTTAGGCGAAAGCTCAAAAACCAAACCGCCTACTATTTCTTTAGTGCCTACGAGCGGCGAAATATGGAAGACTCCAGTAGCCAAGCCACCTTCGCTATCTGAAACTATGAAACGAAACGCATCAGCACCGGCATTCAGGCCAAAGTCGAAATAGCGCAACGCACCGTTATCAATATCTGCCTGTGTAAACTGGCCACCGATCGCCAGATCAAAGCCATTGCTTTGAAGCAAGCCATTTTGTGGCACACTGACAAGGGTATAGGTAAGTTCTGACGCAGTATTGTTTGAATCTTCGGCCTTGAGTAAACTGGCATCAATGGCGGCATTGGTGCCGGATGCAAGTTGCAGTACATTGTTCACCGTGATCAAAGGCGGGTTGGTAGCCTCGTTGGAACAAATTTGAATTTCAAAAATGGACAAAGAACCTCCTGAACTAACGGTATTATCCTTGATACGAAGGGTCCAGACACCGGCAGCGTCCTGTCCATTGAAAGCGCTGAGTAGACCGCTTGCCTTTGATGCAGCGTTGTTGTTGGGCGGTGGGCAAGCAAAAACTGCGCCTGCGCCATCGTCAAAGCTAATATTAAAATTGCCGTTATAGCTTCCGCAGCGGTCCTTCCAAAGTATTACATCCGTACCGGAAGGGCTGATCAGGTGGGCTTCCAGATCTTTAAAATACTCGTGAAAACCCTGTACTTTTTTCACATTCACGTCGCTGATCTGTCCGCCGGCAAGTACGGTTATTTTTGACTCTACCGTTGGTGTTCCGTTGGAGGAGATATTTTTGGGGAGATCATTGGCTGAAAGCTGTGCACAGCTTAGTACAGTTACAACAAATACTTGTGTTTCTGACCAGGCCTTCGTTCCACAGTCATTTTTGGGACGTACATGCCAAAAGTAAACACCCCCTTCTGTCAATGCCACGGTAACCTGTAGGGTTGCTAAAGTGGTGTTACTTTTAGAAAAAATAATAGTGTTGGGAGCAAACGACGGGTTTGTTGCCAATTCCACATCATAGGCATTGGCATCAACAGCAGGACTCCAGGTGAGTATTGGTTGCGTATTTACGCCTGATGCGCCGTTGGCTGGAGCAGTAGGGGCGAACGTTGAAAAATCATTGCTGATAGTAGTCAGCGTTATGACCGAACTGGAAGTGCCGGCTACAGCGGTACCAAGTACGGTTAAATCAAAGGTCGTTTCCGGAGAATTGGCAGGAAGCGAAACGCTAAGTGTGGCGGTGCTTCCTGATGGTACAGGGTTAGGACTGAAGGTAGCTGTTGCGCCGTTAGGAATGCCCGAAGCCGAAAGGGTTATTGGATCTGAAAAACCTGAGATTGCGCTCGTACTGATTTCAGTACTAAAAGCAGCAGGTAGACAGACAAATTCTTTCAGGATGCCGGCGCAGAGGGAGAAACTGGCGACGCTTGGTTGTTGAATTTTGAAATTTGTATTGGAAATATCGAAGAATACATTGTCTGCAGCTTCTACACGTACACGCATGGTTGTTCCAACATTATTGGGCACCTGGATACAGGCTTTGCCTATGTTTGGAACACCTGAAGCCAGGGTGATTGGGTAAGTAAAACCACCATCTGTGCTAAGTCGTATGTTTATCTTATGGCAATTAACCAGGGTATTATCTGTATTGGCGACATCCCAGGTTACGGTTTGGTATTCTCCGACTTTCCAGATGGTACCTGCCAAATTGGGGGTGCTTAAGTGGAATGGACCTGCCGAGGTGGTGGATTGAAATGCTACCGTGTCATATCCGACACCTCCACCGCCGAGTTTGTTATCCCGCACGACTAAAGCGAAAGTCAGGTCTCGATTATACGTTGGCAATACCTCCTCATTGTTGTTGATATTGGAGATCACATTCTGAATGCGTGGGAAGGTGCGCGTGGGATTGGTGGTAGGTGCAAACCAACGGAACAAAGGGGAATTACCGATCGGGTTGCCGAGTGTGGTAGTAGGTCCAAGATCCTTTTCATCCCAGCAATACGTCAGATTCGTGTCGCCATCCGGATCAATTGCCGTACCGGTCAATTCAAAAGGCGTGCTGATGGGGATGAAAAAATTGTCTGGATAAGTTGTGCTAACAATGGGTACATTATTGCCGGTAGCTTCTAAAGAACCACAAGTTGAACCTTCCTGCTCTTCCACAAAAGTGCGAATCTCTGCAATAGAACAAAGGTGATAATACAATGCATTTCCACCGCTGATATTATTGGATCCACAAGATCCATTGTACGACATGATTGTGCTGCCACTACCGGGTTCACAGGCAGATTGGTAGTTGAATTGGTCTGTAATGTTACACTGATTGAACGTGTGCCCACCATTCCACATGTGCCCGATCTCTTGTCCTGCTACGGTAAAGAAATAGTCGCCATAAGGCGAAAATCCTGCAGAACATCCCCGGCCTTTATATTGAGTACAACAAAGTCCGCCTGCAACACCAATGGCCGGGCCAGTGATGTACCGTGCGAAAACGTGGCCGACATCATACTTGCTGTCAGAGCCAAGTACATTGAACATGGCACTTGGGTTTGCACTCATCCACCCTCCAACATCGTTACCCGGGTAAGGGTCAGTGGTCGGGTCAAGGAAAATTATGTCGTAAGATTCGGGAATAAGCACCAATTTAATATTGATGTCACGCTCATAGATCTCGTTGAGGTCATTTACAATGGAAGTCACTTTTTGAAAAACAGCGTCCTTCGTTCCACCATTGTCTTGTGAGAATTCTCCAGTGCAGGCACAAGCAAAGTTGTATTTCTTCAAGATTACTTCTTGTTCAAATAAGTTACCGCCCGCGGGTTTTGGTTCTCCGGGTGAGAAGCGTGGCGTTTTTTCTTCTTTCAGATTTGAAAGGTCAATGGGCACGTTAAATTGTGACTTTAGGGTTCCTTCCAGGGGGGTTTTAGGCTCAAAAATGGGGTCGTAAGCCATGTAATATTTATTTTGTCCGAGCGCTACAGGGCATACGCGCTCGAATCCTTTATTGGCGCGTATGATCATCGCTTTCAGTCCCCATGTTGGGGTCGAAGTAATCCGAATTCGCATACCCGGCGTATGTAGGGATGCCCCCGCCAGGGTTAGAATTTCGGGGTGCTTAGCTTCGAGCTCCGGAGCCATTGGGCTGGTCTTTTGCACGATAAATTCTTCCATAGTGCCGTCTGCCATCGGGAATGTCACCAGACAAACACGACGTTTGGCCTCTGGGCTGAATTCCTTTGGTGCATTATTCAATTGCGCAATCATTGCTGCATAATCAAGCGTGAAAGCAGCATATTGCAGTGGTTCGAATTCCCGTCGGGCTGTTTCAGGTAAAGCAACAGCATCGGGTGAAATCGGCTGAAAATGATTGGGCACTTTTTGGGCCCAAAGACTGCCACAAAGTACTGTTAGAAAGAAAGAGATGAGTAGACGCATAGTATAATTGAATATAGTTGTGTGTTTTTGGTTGAACAACAAAAGGGCAAAAACCAATGAAGTCTCAAGTCCATCCTGGCGAGACGCTTTAAATGCAAATTTCAAGACTTCCCATAAAGCAATCTGCAATTTTCGCCCACTTTGCCTAAAGAAGACCATATTAGTTAAAAAATAATCGACCGAATAACAAGTGCAAGCCCGAAAACAGTCATTAAAATGCCCAATGCCCGCTGAACCTGTCTGGTGTGTACAGGTGTTAGAAACCGGCGCACCTTTTTCGCGGCCCAGGCCTTCATAGTATCCGTAATAACCAGGGTCGTGAGCATGCCACCAAAGAAGATCAACATTTCGTGCCGGCTCCATCCACTCGGCACTACCACTGCGGTCACAATGCCGAGCCAGAAGAATACGGTGCCTGGGTTCACGGTATTCAATAATAAGCCCCTTAGCCACCACCAAAGATAAGTATTATGGTTAGCTGTATGCATCCATGGGTCATGTTGAACACCCTCGGAAATTATGGTTTGGGCACGTGCTTTCCATAAAGCGCCCAGCCCAAACCCTGTCAGCAGAAGCCCGCCCGCCAAGCCCGCCCAAATCTTAAAGTGTGGTAAAGCTACCAATGCTTCCATGGAATCTACCCCGTAAAAGGCGACCATAACATATAGTAGGTCGCTAACCCAAATTCCAGCAGCTACGGAGACACCTGCCCGAAATCCTTGCCCAATACCTGCCTCCAAAATGGCAAACATTAAAGGACCTACTAAAAAACTCAGCGAAATACCTAACAGAATTCCTTGTAACAGCATAAAGGCTGATCGGGTGTTGATTGGTTTATCGAGTTATTTGTGTTTAAGTGCAGGACAAAGGTAGCACAGCAAATTCCCTTTCAGTGTTTTCATGATTCGTTTCAGATTGCTACCTTCATTTTTCCTATTAGATTGCTATCCGGGGGAGTGCCAATATCTAAAGGTTGACCTGGTTTGACAATTTCTTATTTGCTTTGTCCCTTCATTCTTCAGTCAACATGGCGAAACGACTTCCTACAGACATTCCTCCGCTGCAAGCAATCCTCCCGGTCCGACCACCGCTAAGCATTTTGATTCTGTATGCATCAGGCCAACTGGGTTGGTCTCTTGCAAGTTTTGCGGTCGGGAACTTACTGATCTATTTTTATATGCCGCCTGAGCAAGGGGCGCCCATTTTCCCATCCTTTCTTTTTCAGGGAGCCGTATTGGGCGTTTTGACTCTGATAGGTGTCTTGAGCGCCGGTGGCCGGATACTTGATGGTTTGGTTGATCCTTTGGTTGCGAATTGGAGCGACAGAAAAAGATCGGCCATTGGGAAGCGACGTTGGTTTATGCTGTTGGGGGCGGTGCCGTTTGCATTGTTTGCTACACTGGTGTTTTTCCCCCCAGACACTTCAGAAAGTGCGGCAAATTTCCTCTGGTTGGGGGTTATGATCGCGCTCTACTATTTCTTCTTCGCGTTTTATGTGATTCCCTACAACGCGCTCATGGCTGAACTTGGCCATACGCCACAGGATCGATTGTTTATCAGCACACTGATCTCTATCGCCTGGGCACTGGGTTTTGTTTTGGGAAATAGCACGTATGCATTGCAAAACGTATTTGAAGGTGTGGGGCAACAGCCTGTCCGGGCTTTTCAAAATTCGGTGGTCGTACTCCATGTTATTGCTTTGGTTTTCATGCTTTTGCCAGCTCTTTTTTTGAACGAACGGCGTTATGCGCGCCAGGATTCAAGTGACCATAGCCTGAGACAAGCGCTTTCTGCCGTCTTCAGTAATCGCAATTTTCGCTGGTTTTTAGCTTCCTTCTTATTGTATTGGCTCGCGCTAACCTTTATTCAATTGGGTATTGGGTTTTATACCACCTTGTTGCTTGGTTTGGATAAAAGCATGGCGTTCACGTTTTCGCTGCTGAGTTTCCTTACGAGTTTCCTGCTCTACTTCCCCATGAATATATTGGTGAAGAAATGGGGCAAACGCCGCGCAATGCTGGCGGCCTATCTGATCTTTGGGGCTATTTTTGTTGTTGTGGCGTTTGTAAAAAGCATACGCTTGCCCAAAGAATACTTGCTTTATGGACTGGCCATTGCTGCTGCTGCGCCATTAGCCACGTTTGGAATTTTACCTAATGCCATTATTGGCGATGAGGTAGCACGGGAAGAGCTGGAAAGCGGAAAGCAGCTTGCCGGGATGTTTTATGGCGTGAGCGCTTTTACTATGAAAGTGGGTATCTCACTGGCCAATTTGATTTTTCCGTCTCTTTTGCTTTTTGGCAAAAGTTCAGAAAATCCACTTGGGGTTCAATACACTGCATTTGCTGCGCTGATATTCTGCCTCGGAGGTTGGTGGGCGTTTGGGAAATATCAGGAATGAAGCCACCTTATTACCCCAGACCATTTAGTAAGTCGTCCATCGGCATGGGTAATGTTCATTGCACCAACTCCACCCCATCCACGATATATTCCGTTTCACCTTGCCAGAAGAAAATCCGGTAGCGCTGCTCGTAGTGAACCCGAATTTGTTTGCCTTCAAAACCTTCTAACTTAGAATTGACCAGCCCGTCTTTCGCAGAAAAATCCCAGGCGGTCATCATTCCATTCGGTGAAAGGTTGAGCGTACCCTCATAGGTTTTGAATAGGAAGCCACGATACGAGATTTTGACCAATTGACCGGAGCGATAACCCTCAGAATAGGTAAGTTTGCTGTAGGTAAAATACCCTAAGCCTACCAGAAGGAGCAACCCAAAGATGATCCACAGGAAGCGGCGACCTATTTTTTTTGCTGTTTGTTTGGCTTGGCTGAGTTGGACTGACATAAAAATTATTGTTTGTACCCACCGTTGCGAAAGGCTAAGGCAGATGAAAATGAGGGATTGGTTTAGGTTAGTTATTAGCTTGCATCGGCAAATTTTATTTCATCGAGTATTATCGGTTTCGTCAAACCGCCCGCATATGACTTCAAATTTTGCCTTGCCTGAAATGAAACTTGCTCGCTTTAGGCTCAAACCATTTGTTGAACGAACGATTAGTTGCAAAACTACGAATCGATGCTGAATGTTATTGATAACACTAAATATTCAAACGCCTTTTTTGGCCCCCCAGATTTGCACATGCAGTCGGTCAGAATATCGAAATCCATGGAGTTTGCAAATCTCGACAAGCCATTTTCGGCGTCGGGCAAGGGTAGTGGCGGAAGATCCTTCGGGCATAAGCCATATTTTTTCCGGGGCAATGTTGTAGATTTTTACCAAATCTAGCACTTCTTCGAGGTCGCTTTTTTCTGCGAGTACAAATTTAAAATTAGCTTTTGGTGAGGCAGAAAAAAAATGTAACGCGACGGGTTTTTCCCGCAATCTGCGTGGATTGGCACTGTTCGCTAATTTTGGGGACACGTTATACTGATTAATGGCCGCATCAAACGCAAGGGTAGGGGCTAGGGTGCCGTTGGTTTCCACTTCAAAGTGGTAATCATTTGATTTACTTCGCAAGACAGCCGATAGAGCTATCAGTGCTGCTTGCTGGAGCATCGGCTCCCCACCGGTCAGGATGATATTCTTACAAGAGAACCGGGCAATTGTTTCGGCTACTTTTTCCACCACACATTCAACGATCCAATCTTTTTTTACAAATTTTTTGTAATCAGGGAGTGCGTCCTTCATATGTGGGTATTTCGTGCCGATCCAGTTCCACGTGTAGTCTGTATCACACCAGATACAATGCAGATTACAAAGAGAAGTGCGCACAAAAACGGAGGGTACGCCCGTGCTTTTGCCTTCCCCCTGAATAGAATGGAAAATTTCGGGCTGATTGCGCAACCGGGCCAGCTTGAGTAAAATGTTGTCGGGAATGGACAAGAGTATTTTTTGCGGGCAAAGGTAATGGCTGTTTGGAGATCATCCATTGACTTTTCAACAGATGATCTCCAGTAAGCTCATTTCTACGGTTGGGAATAAAAGATTTTACTGCGGCGTTTTGTGAAGGAGGGTGTCTCCTGTTCTGAGACACCCTCTTCATACAATATCAGATCAGGCGTTGAGAATATCAAGCCCAATAACTGACACCGACGGTGTAGCAGTTAAAACCATGAGAATACGGAATAAAGAACTATGTGGAGATTAAAGCAAACTCGTGTTTGCCCGCACAAATCTATAATTTAACTAAACCTTTATAAAGCATTTTACAATAAATAATTTTGGTTAATGTGTTTTGCCCCTTATTGGGCTGATTTTGCTTTTTTTTAAAGGTGTTGGATCGTAGTTTGTTTGCAGATACTTGCAATTCTATACTTGGTAAGAGCAGTACCTTCGCCATCAATTCTTAAATTGAACTATGCTTTATCTCTTTCTGACGGTGGCTTGCTCCGTGCTGCTGGGCTTTATTTTCAAACTATTCGGACGATTCGGCGTGGATGGTTTTCAGGCCATCATATTTAACTATTTTACCTGTTTTACTTGTGGATGGCTGCATTTGGGTCATTTTCCGGTACAGGCTGAAAATTTTGATACGCCGTGGATGCCTTATGCACTTGTTCTAGGACTGATTTTTATCAGTGGGTTTAATATGGCCGCACTTACGGTCAGGTATTTTGGGGTAACGATTGGACAGATCATGCAAAAAATGTCCATTGTCCTGACCGTGCCATTTGCCATTTTAGCGTATCACGAGTCGGCTGGTCCGACAAAAATTTTGGGTTTTATTTTTGCAGTAGCTTCCATTGTTTTGGTCAATTGGCCAGACACACCGGCAGCTCGTCCCAGGGAAATTTCAAAACCAGAAACCAATCAGATAAGCCAGAAACCGACTTCCAGTGTATCCAGGCCCAACAACTTGCTCTGGATACCCATTGCTACCTGGGCACTGGCTGGCCTGCTCGAAGTACTGCTGGTACGCGTCCAAAACGAAGGACTTACAGATATGAATGACCCCACATTCATTATTACTATTTTTGGTACTGCGGGGGTGCTGGGACTGCTGATTGCGCTATTTGGCTGGCTTACCGGGCGAATGAAGTTTTCCTGGAAAAATGTGGCAGCGGGCATTATTCTGGGTATTCCGAACTATGGATCTATGCTTTTTATGCTGCGAGCATTGAGCAGCGATTTGGAAGGGTCCTTTGTGTTTCCTGTAGCAAATGTTGGTATTATTGTCGCGACAACTATTGGGGCAGTAACATTGTTTCGAGAACAACTCTCCAGGCTTAACTGGCTTGGAATAGCCTTGGCAGTGGCTGCAATAGGCTTAATTATATCCTAAATCATGAATAATAAGCAAAACGAATTCCTTTTCCATCCTAAAAATGTGATGTTGTTCATCCTTTTGTTCGGACTCACATTTTTGTTTCTGGCACTTACAGTGGCCTATGTTTACATTCGGGTCACGAATAAGGTTCCACCTGTTCAGGTGCCGATGTTATTCGTTTTTAACACGGCCATTTTGCTTGCCAGCAGCTGGACCATGGTGCGCTCCAAACGCTGTTATCTTTTTGATGATACGCGCGGATATCAGCGAAACCTCAAATACACCATGTGGCTGTCGCTTTTTTTTACGGTTATGCAGGGTGTAGCATGGTGGTGGCTTTTAAAGAATAATATTAGCCTGGGAACTTCCACGACGACGGGTTTTTTATATGTTATTTCGTTCGTTCATCTGGCACATGTGTTGGCAGGGCTGCCTTTTCTATTTAATTTTTATCGTGCTGCCCAAAAAAATATGGTGGATCCGGTAACCGTATTGGTTTATTTTTCAGATCCCGGAAAACGTCTAAGCCTACGGTTACTCACCGTATACTGGCATTTCCTTGATGGGCTTTGGATCTATTTGGTACTGTTTTTTGCGATTAATCAGTTGTTTTAGCCCGCTGCTGCTGTGTTGTCCTAATTGAAGGCAATCGGGTGATCCGATCAAATTTATCAAAGGCAATACAAACCAGATTTATTTGCTTGAATCCCGTAGGCCTCGCCAAGCTTAATAGTATATCAGGCACTATCCATGGCATTCAGCAGGTCTCTCTTCAGGAAAACACGTGAACTGCAAGGCTCTGCTTCACGGTACAGGTTTTTGTCTTTAGAACACGAGTTTTTGATGGGAAAGGAGCTTGAGTAGGATGCAGCCCAAAAAGCCCGCGTAAGCCCATAACAAGCATTTGAAATGCCTCAAGGATTCAAGGCCTAAAGCTCATAAAGGAGTGCCAGGGAAAGATATTGGCAAATTAGGTATTGGAATTTTCATTGGCGGCAGGAAGCTTAATTCCTCAAGTATTTAGGAACAAATACCAGGCCTTTCCCTTCAAGGAGGCTGTCTCACAGGTGGTGGAATAGCCTAAAGGCCAATGTCATTGACTGAAAAAATCTATCCTTTTGTACCCCCCGACTGAAGTTCGGGGGGTACAAAAGGATAGATATCATTGTCTTTTTTCCTTAAGACAATGACGGCCTAAGGGCTATTCCATCGATAATCCTGTTTGTTGTGTTCTGTTATATTTATGCTCAGTGATGGTGTCCACCGGCACCATGTACATGGCCATGCTCCAATTCAGCTGGCTCGGCATCGCGAACAGTTTCTACATGGCCAGTGAAAAAGAGGTCGACGCCTGCCATCGGGTGATTGAAATCGAGCTTCACATTTTCATCGCCAACATGAGCTACCATGCCTTGCATGCGGTTGCCCTCTGGGTCTTGGAGTGGCAAAACATTGCCAACTTCAAGCAGGCCATCAGGTATTGCGCCTTCATGTTCAAAAATTTGCTTTGGAACTTCTACCAGCGCGGTAGGGTCGTATTCGCCATAGGCTTCGGCGGCCAGGATGCCAAAAGCGAAGGTATCACCGATGGTAAGTCCAGCCAGATTTGCTTCAAAAGCAGGGATCATCATGCCTACACCATAGATAAAAGCGAGTGGTTCGCCTCCGTTGGTAGATTCGACGAGTTGTCCTTCGGAAGTGCCCTCATTAAGATTATAGTGTACGGACACTACTTTGTTTAGTTCAATAGTCATTGAAAATCAATAGTTTGAGTTGGTGCTATCACGCTTCGGCGTGATGTTTTATTCGTAATTTATTGGGCCCGAACAGCAAAAAATATTGTCCGGTGACTCAAAAGTCCGCAAATGTAATTGGTTTTTTAATCTCCATAGTTCAACAAAGAATGTCTATTATCCAGAGAATTTTATTTGGCCTGAATCAAACCCAATAAGCGGGTGAAAACTTGTAAATTTGCCAATTCTCGTTAGCGGATGGATATTTACCGAAAATTACCCTTCCCAGAAAATGAGATTTCTACCTTTGCGCAAGATTTTGACAAAATTTTCTAACCATCTAACATCTGTCAGCACATGATAATCGGTGTACCAAAAGAAATAAAAAGCAATGAAAATCGCGTAGCCCTGACCCCAGCGGGCGCTATGGAATTCACTAAACGTGGCCACACGGTATATGTACAAAGCACAGCTGGCATTGGCAGCGGCTTTGAGGACACAGATTACTTAAGCGCCGGCGCACAGATGCTCGCTACAGCCGATGAAGTATGGGCAAAGGCCGAGATGATCATGAAAGTAAAGGAGCCGATTGCAGAAGAATATCCTCTTTGTCGCGCTAATCAATTGATTTTCACGTATTTTCACTTTGCTTCAAGCGAAGCACTTACACTGGCGATGATCGACCAAAAGTCAATTTGTCTTGCCTATGAAACAGTTGAAACAAAAGACCGACAGCTCCCTTTGCTTATTCCGATGTCGGAAGTAGCCGGTCGTATGGCCATTCAGGAAGGTGCAAAATATCTGGAAAAACCAACAAAAGGCCGTGGCGTCCTGTTGGGTGGTGTGCCTGGTGTACCCCCGGGTAAAGTACTCATTTTGGGCGGTGGTATCGTAGGCACCCAGGCAGCCAAAATGGCTGCAGGTCTTGGTGCGATGGTCACTATCTTGGATGTGAACCTGACTCGCCTTCGTTACCTTAGCGATGTTATGCCAGCAAATGTGGTAACCCAATACTCAAACGAGTATAATATTCGCCAGCTCATCCAGACACATGATCTAATAATTGGTGCTGTATTGTTGCCAGGTGCAAAAGCACCCAATCTTATCACACGCGACATGCTAAAGCTCATGCGCCCGGGTACAGTGGTTGTGGATGTAGCGGTAGACCAAGGAGGTTGTATTGAAACGACTCACCCTACAACACACGCTGACCCGACCTATATCATTGATGATGTGGTGCACTATTGTGTAGCCAATATGCCAGGTGCTGTGCCATTCACTTCTACCCTCGCACTAACCAATGCTACCTTGCCTTACGCAATCCAATTAGCCGAAAAAGGCTGGGAAAAAGCCTGCGCGGAGAATGCCGAACTGAAGCTTGGACTCAATGTCGTAGAAGGAAAAGTAGTTTATAAGGGCGTTGCAGACGCTTGGGGTCTTCCGCTTCATACGGTTGACTCGGTAATGAAGTAACGATAATGTCAGATCGGCCAAAGGGCAACAGGAGTCATCCCGAATTTTGAGAGACTTTGGCCTCGTAGAGGCTTAGTGTTGGCAGAAAATTGTCATTAGGATTATTGTTGGACCTCGTAGAGGCCTAATCCGGATAAACCTGATACATGAAAATGTTTGTGTTAAACCACTCCAAGGTTCTTGTGTTTTAACCTAACCTAATATTTGCCATTACTTTACCTCTACGAGTTCTGTTGCAAAATGCAGGAGGGCTCATGTTCTGTCCTGATATGGTATTAAGAGGGTAAGGACGATCTACTGGCGCTTTCAGTCCAAAATCCAAAGATCTATGAAATACCTCATTCTTCTTCTGAAGCTCTTTGTTTTTGCAGTGCTCGTGCTCGTTCGCCTGGGTGAGTGGGATGCTTCGCATTTTTATAGTTGGTCAAAATACCGCGGGTCTCTTGACTACTATGTAATCACCCTTGCCAGTATTGCCATTTTTCTGATGTTTTTAGATTTTGTGCAGTACGGTGTCACGCGATGGTACAGACACAGGCACAAGATTACCCGGGACGACAACTTCATCATTGGGGTCGGACAGATCTACCTGTTACTTTTAGTGATAGGTCTTATTGTGGGACTTCTGTCGCTGTTTCGCATTGATGTCCGGCAGTTGTTCACCTCTTTATCTATTGTATTTGCGGGTATTGCCATTCTTACCAAAGACTACATCTCTAATATGATTAACGGGATGATAGTTACTTTTTCAGGTCAGCTAAGTATTGGCGATAACGTGCGCATAGGCTTACACCGGGGAAAGATCCTTGACATTACGCTTCAAAACATCCATTTGCTGAATGATGATGATGATATGATCTACATCCCCAATTCCTTACTGCTCGTATCTGAAGTAATCAACTATACCAAGCGAGAGGTAAAGCGAACCAGTATAGAGTTTGAAATAGACCTGAAACACTTGAAAAACGTAGAGGAACTGGAGGATATTCTGATCAAAACACTTGGCCCTTTTCAAGACCTGATAAAGCCAGAAAGTCAATATTTGCGTGTAGCCGAAGTCAAAAAAGATTTGGTAGCCATGAAATTTCAGTATATTCTAAAGGAGCCCAACAAAGACCTTGAACGCCAGATCAGGCGCTTGACTACCCGCCGGTTAGTTGAGATTATCAGTCAACGTGAAAAAGTTGCAGATCATATTCCGGAATTGCCGGATTCTTTGGGCCATGCGGTTATTTAGGGCCTAAGCTTAAGCTTGTCTTCTTATTAAAATGAATAATCTTCAATACGAATCTTCTCCGTACCTACTCCAACATGCTCATAATCCGGTGGATTGGTATGCCTGGAAACCAGAAGCGTTCGAGCGAGCGCGCGCCGAGCAGAAGCCTATTTTGGTCAGTATTGGTTACAGCACTTGTCATTGGTGCCATGTGATGGAACGCGAATCCTTTGAAAATGAGGATGTTGCTGCGTTTATGAACGAACATTTCATCAATATCAAGGTGGACCGGGAGGAACGGCCTGATGTGGATGCCATATATATGGAAGCCTGTCAATTGCTCACAGGAGCTGGGGGCTGGCCGCTCAATTGCTTCCTTACACCAGATACGAAGCCATTTTACGCAGGAACTTATTTTCCTCCACGGACTGCTCATAACCGCCCGGGCTGGTTGCAGTTGTTGCAACATCTTGCTAATATCTGGGAAACCAAACGTGATACAGCTACAGATCAGGCCGAACGGCTATTGGCCAATATTCAGCGCAATGATGGCATTTTTATTCAGGTCAAATCACTTGAAACTTTAGATCACAAAGGATATCTGCCCACAGATGCTCAGGCTATTTTCACTAAAATCCGGGCGCAATTTGACCATTCAGAAGGCGGGTTTGGTGGCGCCCCCAAGTTTCCATCGACTATGGCCTTACAATGGCTGTTAAACTGGCATTATTTTTCCGGAAATCCAGAAGCCCTCCAACATGCGCAGTTTTCCTTGGAACAAATGTCACGCGGAGGGATTTATGACCAGATTGGAGGCGGGTTTGCCCGCTATGCTACAGACCGTGAATGGCTCGTACCCCACTTTGAAAAAATGCTTTATGATAATGCCTTGCTCGTCAGCGTTCTTTCCGAGGCCCACAAGTCAATCAAAGACCAATCATTCGCAGTCCATAATCCGCACGCAACAATTATAACTCAAACCCTCGGTTACATTGCCCGCGAGATGACAAGCCCCGATGGTGGATTTTATTCGGCACAGGATGCTGATTCTGAAGGCGTAGAAGGGAAGTTTTTTGTGTGGGATAAAGCAGAAATCGAGAAGGCCCTGGGTCAGGATGCTCATCTTTTTTGTGCGTTTTATGGGGTGACCCAAGCAGGAAACTGGGAAGAAAAAAATATTCTTTGGCGACCACATAAGTACGAGGCTTTTGCATCCGATCATCGTATTTCAGTAGAGGATCTCCAAAAACACCTGGAAACGAGCTCCGAAGCGCTACTTGCATTGCGTTCCAAACGGATCTGGCCAGGCTTAGACAATAAAATATTACTGGGTTGGAATGCGCTCATGGTCTCGGCCTACACAGCGGCCTACACGGCCCTTGGTAACGATGCCTACCAACAGGCTGCGGTACGAAACCTTGATTATCTTGTTGGAAATTTTCAGAATGGGCCTGCTTTCAATGGCAACGACCAAGGTAAGTGGCGACACAGCGCATCCCAGCCATTTGCGTTCCTCGATGACTACGCCTTCCTCATCGCGGCATTCATAGATACCTATCAGATCACCTTTGATCCGGCCTACCTTCAGCTTGCAGGTGCTTGCACGGACTATGTTTTCGATCATTTTCATGACACTGAGACAGGGATGTTCTTTTATACCGATAGTGTTCAGACGGATCTGCTTTTTCGCAAAAAAGACTTGTACGACAATGCCACGCCATCGGGCAACAGCACAATGGTACACAACCTGCAGCGACTAAGTATTTTACTTGACCGCCCGGAATGGCGAGAAGCCGCTTCAAACATGCTGTCTGCTATTCGCGAAACCTTGGAGAAATATCCGCTTTCCTTCGAGCGGTGGGCTTCGGCCATGCTGAACGAAATATACCCATTACACGAAATAGCCATTGTAGGGGCGAACGCCCATGAAAAAGCGCTTGAGATACAAGCCAGGGTTTTGCCGAATAAAGTAATTGCGGCCAGCCGCTTTCCGGATGATTCTCAACCGCTTTTGGCGGGCAAACCAGGATCCGATGATGCGCTCATTTACGTATGTCGCAATTTTGCCTGCCAAAGACCAGTTACAACCCTTGAAGATTTTTGGGCTTTGGTAAATTCATGACAAGCCCTTACTTTCACCTCCTCCAAGATCCATGAACCGTCCCAAATATGAAAAGCTACTATACACTCCTTATTTATATAGGCAGCATTTGTTGCCTGGCTGCTCAGCAAGTTCCACAATTTAGCCTGTACGCACTCAACCCATACGCCTACAATCCGGCTTATGCAGGCTTGGACAACACCCTCGTTGCTACTGGAGCATACCGCCAACAGTGGTCTGGTCTTTTGGGAGCACCAGCTACACAGCATGTTAATGTGCACCTGCCCATTTACGCTATAAGTAGTGGGGTAGGGCTTCGGGTCGAAAATGATTTGATTGGAGCACACAATACCATGCAGGCCATTCTTAGCTATAGTTATCAACGAGCATTGACCCGCTCCGCCCTCATTTCCTTCGGTTTAAGCGCGGGTTGGATGCAGTATGTCCTCGATGGCTCAAAACTCCGCGCGCCAGAGGGCACCTATGAAGCACCCGATTTTTCGCACAATGAGACCTTATTACCCATTGGTAAAGTGCATGCTGCCGCACCGATCTTTGAGGCTGGCGTATTTTTACAATCGAAAAAATGGGATGTCGGGATATCGGCGCTGCCAGTTTTCGCCACTCAACTAAAGGAAAATGGAAACGGAGTGCTTGGTATTCAACCCGTGCCGCATTTCCTGCTTTATGTTGCAAACACGCTTCTTCTGGGCGAAAACATAAGTTTAAAGCCTTCATGTTTAGTTAAAAGTGACTTAAGGGAGACACAAATAGAAATTTCTGCCATAGTAAGGTGGCGTGAAAATACATTTGCAGGTGCTTCCATACGTGGATTTGGAAATACAGCAAATGATGCTGCCGTTTTGTTCGCAGGATTCAAACTTAATGATAAAACAACACTGGCTTATGCCTATGACATACCGTTATCTGCGCTTAGTGTCGCGCAAAGGGGAAGTCACGAACTATTATTGCGTTACAGCATGAATAAGCCAATCGGTGTAGGGAAAATGCCTCCATTGATATTCAATCCACGTTTTTTTTAGAAAAAAAATAAAAACAGTGCATTGAATTTTGACAAAAAGCCGACATTTGAGCCTTCGTCAGATTAAGTTTAAAAAAAATTGTGCTTGTATACAATGAAAAGTTAAAACGACGTTTATCAATGTCTTCATTTGCGTGCGGCTTAAACCGCCCGCCAAACTTTATTTAGAAAAGTATTCGTAAATAATTTAATCCACTGTCTACCTTTACGATTACTTTTCCAAACCGAACATAATTAAGTAGGAAAACACGGGTGTCTAACATGAAAAAACTACAGCATTCATTTCTTCTGCTGCTATTCCTTGCAGCACTGGCCGCTTCTTGTGGCCGCAGCGAAGGTGGTCAACTAGTCGGCGTGGCCAACCGTCCAAAATGGAACGGGATTAACCCATACGGTATGGTTTATGTCCCTTCCGGTTCACTTACCATCGGTTCTGGGGATGAAGACATCAGCAGGTCGCTGGTGGCTCAACCCAAAACAGTTTCGATCCAAGGATTCTTCATGGACGATACAGAGATTACCAACAACGAATATCGGCAATTTGTCGATTGGGTGGTTGACTCTCTTGCCCTTCGCAAGCTCGACCTCGTTTTGGAAGAATCCGAAAACGACCAATCTCCACCACAGCCAAGCTTAGATTGGGAAGCTCGTGGAGAAATTGATTGGAAAGGTGATGCCGAAGAAGGTGGCGAGGGAGCCCTGGAAGACCTTTTTTACCAAGGCAACGAGCGCTTTGCAGGTCGCAAAGAGTTTGACGTCAACAAACTTGTTTTTGAGTATCAGTGGTACGATTGGCAAGGTGCAGCGCATGCTCCTAGTGGTAAAGAAGTAAACAGAACTAACTTTATCCACCGTGAATCGATCAAAATTTATCCAGATACGTTGACTTGGATACGCGATTTTTCGTACTCCTATAATGAGCCAATGTCACGCAACTATTTCTGGCACCCAGCCTTTGACGACTATCCTGTTGTCGGCGTAAACTGGAAAATGGCAAAAGCTTTCTGCTACTGGCGCACCAAGATTTGGAATATGGCAGCTGAAACCGAAGAGGTTTCAGAGGACTTCCGTCTTCCAACAGAACATGAGTGGGAATACGCCGCTCGTGGTGGTCACGCAGAAGCTCCATATCCTTGGGGCGCCTATTACACCCGCAATGCTAAAGGCTGTCTTTTGGCAAACTTTAAGCCTGGTCGTGGTGTATACCCTGAGGATGGTGGTCTCTACACTGTGAAAGCAGACGGATACTATCCAAACGATTATGGTCTCTACTGTATGTCGGGCAACGTGGCCGAGTGGACGGAATCTGCTTATTTTGAGAATTCCTATTCTTTTGTCCACGACTTGAATCCTGACATTCGCTACGATGCAAAAGACAACGATCCAAAAACATCCAAGCGTAAAGTAATTCGTGGTGGTTCCTGGAAAGACGTAGCATACTTCCTGCAAACACCGAACCGAACCTATGAGTATCAGGACACAACCAAATGCTACGTTGGCTTCCGGTGTGTGTTAACTTTCCTCGGTCGTTCTATCAATGACTTCTAGATCAAGAGGTTGAGAAAAGCAAAATGCAAGAAAATTCTGTTAATGTATAATTAATAAACAGTTCTTGCGTTTTGCTTTTCGATTTTTTAAATCCTCTTTTTTCTATTTGCCAAATGGCAAATCATTCCAAAAATTAAGCGAAAAAATCTAGAATTAACTTAGGTGGGTTGCTAATTCCTGACAAACATGAAGGTTAGTCCTTAATTTGTCTGGTGTTTTCTGCCACCTGGTTCTTTTTTGACTTCTATTTTTGCCCGGACCTTGAAAAAACATTGGAAACTGTCAATTCAAATATAATTCAGTAACTGCTAAACATTCAAGAAAAATGAGTAGTGTCGTTAAATCGAAGACGTTTAAGTACATCAAAAATCTCGCAATTGGTGTAGGTGCAGCATTCGTGCTTGCAGGTGCCCTTTTCAAACTCGAATCTTGGGAGGGCGCTTCCGAAATGCTGATTCTTGGCATGAGTATCGAGGTAATTATCTTCTTAATGCTGGGTATTATCCCGCCAGAGCCAGACTACTACTGGCAAAAACTGTACCCTGGTTTGGATGATTACGACGCACGTCTTCAGCCACTCACTGCTGGTCCACAGGATTTAGACATGGGTACTCCGCTGCATGGCGATGTAATTGAGCGTCAACTGGGTGGCATGCTCACTGAAATGCAATCCATGTCCAAAAGCATGGGCGCTTTGAAAGCGTTGCAAGAAGTGGACTTTTCTGGCACATCTGACCAGATCAAGAGCATGAGCAACTTCTATACAAAAATGAACGAAGCTATGTCTGACATGGCTAAGTCTGCCGAAGATGTGAAAGCGTACAAAGATCAGCTTGGCGCGCTTAACAAGAATCTCGGTTCACTTAACACCGTGTACGGCAATATGCTTTCTGCGATGGCCAACATCGGTCGTCAGTAATACAAAGCATTTGGTAACTAACCTTTCAGTTTCACAATCAAAAACTTAAAGACTTATGTCAATACCAAAGGAGCCGCGGCAACTGATGATCAACCTAATGTATCTGGTGTTGACCGCGCTGCTGGCACTTAACGTGTCAGCCGAGGTAATGAATGCATTTTTCTCTTTGGACAGAGGCTTAAAAAATAGCCGTGACATTGTTGAGAAAAATAACAATTCTCTTACGCAGGCTATAGAAAAGGCTGCAGCAGACTATCCAAGCCCACAGGCTGAGGATTATAAAGCGAGAGCGATTAGATCAAACCAATTGGTTGATGAATTTGTACTCTACATTCAGGGTATTCGTGACAACCTTTTTGCAAAAGCAGGTGGTCCAAATCCTAAAGTAGCAGGTCAACCAAGAGATATTCGCAACAAGGACATCACAACCAAGATGTTTGTGAATGATGGCCTTGGTAAGGAGATTGAAACAAAGATTATAGAGTTGCGTGCTGAATTGGCAAAAATTGTAGACAATGATGCCAATACAGTTAGCTCTTTACCTTTGGACATTGAGCCACTTCCGGAGAATACAAAAGCCAAGAACTGGGCTGAATTTAAATTTAAGCAAATGCCGGTTGCTGCAGTTTTCCCACTTTTGGGCAAAATTCAAAGTGACGCAAAGAACTCTACTACAGCAGTTTTAAACTACTGTGCTACGAAGGTTCAAGGCACAGACGTTAAATTTGACAAGTTTCAACCAGGCGTTAACCCTAAGAAAAACTATGTCATTCTCGGAGAAGAGTTTGAAGCAGAGGTTTTCTTGAGTGCTTTTAGTTCCAAAGCAGATAACGTTAGTATTAATGTTGACGGCCGGAACGTATCACTGAAAGACGGTGTTGGTACATTTACGGAAAAGCCATCTAACGTTGGCGAACGTAAATACACCGTTTCTATCAATCTGAAAAACCCAACAACGGGAACTACAGAGACAGTAAGAAAAGAATTCTCTTACGAAGTTGGCCAACGTTCAATCGCAGTCCAGCTGGACAAGATGAATGTGTTTTACATCGGTGTTGAAAACCCTATTTCTGTTTCGGCAGCAGGTGTTTCTTCAAATGATGTAAAAGTGTCTGCTACAGGTGTTAATGTTGCCAACAAAGGCGGCGGTCATTTTATTATCACCGCTACTACACCTGGAGAATGTGCCCTTACGGTTTCTGCCCCGGGAGTTTCTCAGAAATTTTCCTATCGCGTAAAACGTATTCCTGATCCAACCCCATTGTTAGGTGCAAAACACCGTAGTAAAGCAATGGCAAATGGCGAATTCAAAGCGCAAGGTGGTATTGCTACCGTACTGGAAAACTTTGACTTTGACGCAAAATGCGATGTAACTGGCTTTGAGGTCACTTACTTGCCTAAGCGTCAAGATCCAATCACAAAGCAAAATTCTGGCGCACGCTGGGGTAGCGATGTGCAAGAATGGATTTCCAAAGCTAAACCAGGTGATGCTTACTTCTTTGACGATGTTAAGTGCAAGTGCCCTGGCGACGCCGCAGCGCGTAACCTTGGCGGTCTTGCATTCAAGATTCGTTAATTTTGTAGAAAGATACGGTTGAGAAAGCTTTGGCGACAAAGTTTTTTCAACCTTTTCAAAGTTCTCCACTTATTTGGAACACTTTTCTAAACGTACTATTTTAATGCTAGTCAAAACCCAACTGCGAGTCATGCAAACATTTATGAAACTGACTTGCCTTTGCTTCTTCCTTCTGCTTGGCGGAACGAC
>CANJPT010000074.1 GCA_947476195.1 Lewinellaceae bacterium
GGGTGAAACGGCTGGGGACAGCAATTTGGCGTTAGCAATCCCAAATTTTGAATTCGACCTCGAAGAGGTTAAACATTGGTAGATGTTATGATGAAGCACAAGAACCTCGGAGAGGTTAAACATTGGTAGATGTTATGATGAAGCACAAGAACCTCGGAGAGGTTAAACATTGGTAGATGTTATGATGAAGCACAAGAACCTCGGAGAGGTTAAACATTGGTAGCAATCCCAAATTTTGAATTCGACCTCGAAGAGGTTAAACATTGGTAGATGTTATGATGAAGTACAAGAACCTCGGAGAGGTCTAGCATAAATGTTTTCGCGGATTAGATTTGCCAATATTTGCCCTCTTCGAGGTCCATCAAAAATCCAAATTTCATTTTCTACCAACATTAAGCCTCTCCGAGTCCAAAGACTCCCAAAATTTGGGATGACTCATGTTTCCATTAAAAAAACACTTCCCAGAATTATTTTTGGAGTTGCCTTATCGGCACCGCTAGTCGCGATCCGGCATTTACCGGATCAAAGTAGTATTGCCTTTATACACTTCACGCACGCCGTCTACGTATTCTACTTCAAGCACCCAGACATACACACCGGGATCGCAGGGTTTGCCCCTGAAGGTTCCGTCCCAGCCCTGACTGTCGTCGTTAAAAGGAAAGTCTTTTAACTGGAAGACCATTTCGCCCCAGCGGTCGAAGACCTTGAAATCAAGGACTTTCGAATTGCTTTGGCCATGGACGAGCAGTAGATCATTGGTGAAATCGTCATTGGGAGTGAAGCCAGTTGGAACAAACACCTTGCGGAATTTTTCAACCGATACCAGTATCTGGTCTTCCGCACTACAACCAAATTCATCCGTAACAACCACTTCAAAATAGGTCGGAAATTCAAGGGAATACACCGATGGATTTCGGCAATCCTGACAACTGAGCCAGATGCTGTCTGCCAGACTCCAGGCATATACCGCAGTTCCTCGGGCATTTTGTATGGTGGCCAGCAATTGGGTGTCCCGACCAAAAAGGATCCGGATATCTGGCCCCAGGTCAACCAGAATTGGGTCCGGTTGAGACACTACAATCGGAGCCACGACAAATTCACAACCATTCACGTCTATGATCTTTGGCGTGTACGTACCTGCAGGAATGCCGATCTGAATCGCAGAGCCATTGGAAGGTCTATTGTCCAATACGTAACGGTAAGGAGGGGTGCCGTCAGTACCTGTCAAAAGGATACGGCCGTCAAAACCACCAAAGCAGCTCGGTTCTTCCATAGCTGCTGTACCGCCCAAAGGTGCCGCTGGCTGCTGTACTTCTATCGATTCCAGCATGATACAACCATGAGCATCGGTTACACTCATGGCATAGACGCCTGTTGACAGATTAGATATTGTCGCTGTTTGGGCACCATTGGCCCAGCTTATCTGATAGGGCGAAATACCCCCGGAAGGGATGGCTTTTGCCGTTCCTGAATTTCCACCAAAACATTTTACCGGCGTGGACTGCAGGGTCACCCGCAATAAACTTGGCTCACCGATGGTAACCGTCGAGATACCGGGGCATCCATTCTTATCCGTGATGGTAACGCGGTATGTTCCGGCAAACAAGCCCTGAGCCAGAGAATCGGTGAGGGTACTACCTGCATTCCACTGCCAGGTGTAAGGTGCTGTACCGCCTATGGCACGTGCAGCAGCCCATCCTGTGGCATCTCCGTTGCAAAGCGTATTTGAAGTGCCGGTCACCGTGGTCTCCAATGGAAGTGGATTTCCTACAGGCACGGAAGTTGTAGCGGTACAGCCAAGCAAATCTGTAGCTGTCATAACATACGTCTGACCACCTTGAAGTCCCGCCACATTGATGCCTGTTTTGGGCGGGGAAGTATTCCACAGGTAGCTAAAATCAGCAATATTAGCTGGTGATGCACCATAAAATATGGAGATTACCTTGCCTGTACCATCCAGCCCATCGTGACAATTGGGGGCCTGTGCCACCGCATTGGTGTTCAATTGTTGTTGTTGGAGAACAAAGGTTTCACCTGTGGTTGTACAGCCATTCATATCGGTCAGTGTGACACGGTAGGTACCTGATGCAAGCCCTGATGCCGTTTGGCCAGTCTGATTGTTCGCGTTCCAGAGGTAAGTATAGGGAGGGGTTCCTCCTGCAATAATTGCTGTAGCAATCCCATTGGCCGCTTCAAAACAAATGGTATCTGCCACCTGAGGAAGGTTCAGAAGCATTGCTGTGGGCTGATTCAAATTTGTCGTCGAAACACTGGTACATCCTTTTGTATCGGTGACCGTAGCAGTATATTGGCCGGCAAAAAGATTACCAATATTAAGCCCGGTACCCACATATCCGTTAGGTCCGGTCCAGGTGCCTGTATA
This sequence comes from Lewinellaceae bacterium, assembly GCA_947476195.1. Lineage (GTDB taxonomy): Bacteria > Bacteroidota > Bacteroidia > Chitinophagales > Saprospiraceae > M3007. The sequence continues at coordinate 2,384 of CANJPT010000074.1, forward strand.
TTGCGGTGTTCCGCCAAGTGCATCTATGTGCAGTGAACCGGTATTTTTTCCAAAACATTTGACCCCAACAGGCGTAGCATTATTGGTCAAAAGCGCTGGTTCGGTAACAGTTTCGGTCTTCACTTGAGAACATCCATTGCCATCGGTAGCTGTTACGGTATAGGTCCCTGCCGTAATGCTGGTAATGCCTTGGTTGACTTGGCCTGTGTTCCAGACAAAGTTAAAAGGCGTGGTACCGCCCACGGCATAGGTGGTAAGTTGTCCATTAGATAGTCCAAAACACGACGGGCTTCTGTTTAAGGCCGTAAGGATCTGAATAGCGGCAGGTTCAAAGACCATCATTGAACTCGTTTCCTTACAACCGTTTGCATCTGTAATGGTAACGGTATAAGTCCCTGCCAACAAATTAGAAATGCTGTCGGTCACAAGTCCGTTGTTCCACAAATAACTATACGGAGCTATTCCACCGGTGGCGTAGACTGCAGCCGTGCCTGTGACCAGCCCAAAACAGGTCACATCGTTGGGCGAGGCCGTACCAAAAAGTTCTGCCGGCTCCGTCAGGGTTGCTGTTGCGGTAGCAGAACATGTGGCCCCAATGCTAGTGATGGTTACCGTATAGGTACCCGGCCCAAGATTGCTTATGGTTGCGGTGGTTTGGCCCGTATTCCACAAATAGTTGTTATTACCAGATGCGATAGCTTGCAAACTGCCCTTTTGACCATTACAGGAAATGGATTGTAATATAGTAACCGAAGTATTCAGGGTGCCAATGCTTAATTCAACAGCTTCTGTAACCGTGCAGCCATAAGAGTCTGTAGCTGTGACGTTGTAAGTGGATGTTTGTGCAACGGTTGCCACGGGATTTGGACAATCAGCGCAACTAAGTCCTGTGCCAGGCGACCATACATAGTTGACGTTGTAATTTGGCTCAAAAGTAATGGTCCAATCCAGCAGGGTACCATTCAGGTTGTTCTGGTCGTCCGTTAATCGAAGACGCCAGTTACCATTAGATGGTTCTCCCCAAAGGTCAGACCAGGGGCCTTCCGGAAGCCAATCACCTGTAAATGGTGCAGCTGAGGCCGGGGCAAAGGGCCCGGGAAAACTTATGATTTTCGTGGCTGTAGGCGTGAAGCAAGTATTGACATAATCGTCCCCATTGGCGCCGTTATCTGTAGTTAATTCAAGTACAACACCACTTGGTGAGATAAGATAAGCATCTACCTCATCAATCCAATTATGATCCACATTGATACAAACTGAACGGATCACGCCCGGACCCAAAACAGGTGGTAGCACCCCAAAAACATTGATGCTTGAATTGACCGGGCCACCCCCATTGGGAATTGGAAGATCTGTCAGGTTGGTAAAAGTAGGTGCAGGCGGTACTGGTGTTGGCACCGTGGCATTCAGGGCAATCGGCGTATTGGGCAAACAGACCGAAGTATCGTTTAGAATCGGAGCCTGTAGGATCCTGTCCCGAATATAAAGATACACGGTATCCTTGTTGCAAGGATCCACCTGTACCGATATTCCAATGGATTCCGGTGCTTCTACCAGACCATCTTCGAAGGCCGTGATCGGCACTGTAATGCTAGATTGACCGGATGGTATGGTGAGATTCCCTGGAAGGGCTTGATAATCAGTGCCTGGTGTGGCTGATCCAAATACATTATATACGATGGGGAAATTTTGCCCGCGAATTTCAGGCAGGGTAAAAGTTACAGAGCCTGGCACACATCCCTCTGCTAAAGTACCATCTGCACTCACCGTTGCTGCATTTACAAGCAGCGAACCTGTGCCAAAGCTTTTTGCCTCCAAAAAGACGCCTGAATCGTAAGCAGTATCCCCCACATCGGCGATGGCGAGTTTGATGGTATACGGCTGGCAGGGTATAACTACTGCAAGCGCAGTGAACACATCTGTGAAGCCATCATATACGGGCTGCTGATTGGAACCTACATTGTCATTATAATATTGGGCGTTAAAGGGATTGCATGGTGGTGGTGCTTGTGGATTTGCCGGATGGACATTATTGATAGAAACGGGTAGGTTTGTACCCGGAACTTTGGCAATATTCGTAAAAACAGGATACCCGGGCCCCTGGATAAAAAAGCCAAACACATCATTAAAATTGGTGCAGGCATATTCAGGATATTCTTCCGATGCAAAACTATACCGAAAACGCAGGGTGTCTGAATTAGGAATGAATGTGATGGTATACACCGCCACATTGTTGAGTTGGCCTGTTGCGATAGGCAACAGGCTTGGCTCATTCATCCCACCCGCATTGGGATTACTGGCCTGGATCATGCCATCATCTGAAGCCGCTACCGCAAGCCCACTGGTAAGCATGATACCTCGATCTATTCCCAGTGCCTGAGTGCCACCGGAAAAATACCCCACCGCGCGTGGGTCGCCATTAAACTGAATATTCGTTACCTGGACTCCTTCACCAAGGAACACATTGGAGATAAGACTTTGAGGGTTGTAAGGGCCGGTAACGACGTCCGTAACTTGCAGGAATTGTGCTTTTGAAGCAATTGGAAAGACTAAAAGACAAAAAACTGTAAATAAAAGTGTTTGCGTAGGGCGTTGTAAGCAGTTCATCCGGTAAATAAAATTGATTGGTTAATAAATCCTGAGACTTTTGCAGGAGAATAAAGGCCGGGAACGGTGAATTATTATAGGATTAGATGTTTGCCCGCCGAAAAGTAGTATCTTCTTGTAATGCAAAGTACCAATTGTGGCCTGAAAAATTATTAAGTAGATACACAATTGTCTAAAATCGATGCAAAGTGCTTAAATATAAAAGAAAAACGCAGGTTCCTGATCAAAGGATACCTGCGTTTTGGCTTTCGTAGCGCGGGGGAGACTTGAACTCCCGACCTCGCGATTATGAATCGCGCGCTCTAACCAGCTGAGCTATCGCGCCAGGCTTTTTCAAAAGCGGGTGCAAAGGTAAATCACTAAACCGTTTTTACAAACCTAAGCGCAAAGTTTTCTCAAACTCTCTTAAATTCCTTCAACTCGCCCCCTTTAAATTCCTACATTTAACCTGTTAATCACCACTTTTAACTTCCTGCATCTAACCTTAAACTCACCACGTTCAACTTATTACTTGCAACTTTCAACTTGTTAATCTTTAGCAACCTCCACCCGATACCCCTCTTTTCTCAACAAGGCGATCACACCAAATTTCCCACCGAGATGACCCGCCCCAACCGCAAAAAGCGTTGGGGTTTCAGCCATCATCCTGCCCATCACCGGGATCCAGTTTTGATTGCGTTTTTTAAGCAAAATGTCTTCATATTGGCCCATTCCATCCTCTTCGCCAATCATGGATTGCATGGCTGAGATGTCTTGCTCCTTATACATACGAAGCATTTGATCCACCTGACCTCCTTCCGTGCTGCTCGTATCTATACTCCGTAGACCATCCACCAGCATTTTGGCCTGTGAAGTATAAGGTATACTGTCAAAAACAGACATCTGAAATGCCGATGTTTCCAAGCCAGCTGATTCTAGTTTTCGGTGGCGGCTCATTTTGTACAATTCCATTTCGACCGACGTGATATTGGCTCCTTCTGCCGGGCTTTCTTCGTCAGAACCAATTAAAGTACTCAGAAACAAAGGTTTCATCCGTTCAAACATCCCGGAAGGCAGGCCTTTTTCAGCCATTTTTTCCTTTACTAATTTATAATCCTCGGCACTCAAAAGGTCTTTCAAGGTTTTACCCCCAGCCATAAAGGACTTTGTGATTAAACTCATCTGGCTTCGAAAATTGGTCATTTCCTTCATATCGATCTCGAAGGTCACCCTGTGTACATTGTCCAAACCCTCCCGAATTGCACCAGGAAGTTCAAATTCAGCTTTTGGAATCATGTGGATGGTACCATATAAATAGGAAGGCTTTTTCAGTCCTTTCCCACTAATTTTCCAGGCCAGTGATTTTTCTGTTGGAACAATGTTTTCCGGGGTATAAGCCACTGCTTTTTCAGCAGGCTTGCAGCCAACTACCCCAAGAAACAAGGAGGCAAGTACTATTACTACATTTTTCATAGTTAACCAGATAGCGCGAAATTTATTTCGCCTTTTAATAAAAGAAGCAGGTGAAATAATTTTCGTCCCAGCTATAATCACCGCAAACGATCCGAGGACCGCACCAGCTTCTCATCTTTTTTGATAGCACGATAGGCCAGGGCAAACAAAGGCAAGGCCAGCAGTGGAAATGCGCTTCCCAAAGCCAAGTGCGCCGACACTCCTTCTGGCAGGTGTTGGGCATTAAAATATCCTAAGGCAGCAAACAACGCTGCAAAAAGAAGGGTCAAAATGGACATTCCCCCGGCCAAACGCATTTGCCTTGGGCGGTTTTTGTAGAGAAAAATAGCGTAAATCGAAAAAACCGCTGCTAAAAGGAGACTCATACCCCCGGGAAACTCTTTGACCCAATAAGTGCCGTCCGCAAAAAAATTGTCTCCGGTGCCTGCAAGGGCAACTGGATCGCCAGAGGCTGTGGCCAATGGCAGAAAGAATGGACTAGACAGGGCCAATGAAGCCAATAACAGGTAGATAGATTGAATGCGTTGAATCATGTTTTGACAAAAATTTGGTTGGCAAAGGTAACAGCAGCTCAGACAAAAGGAAACACTCAAAAGGCAATTCTGTTGTGTCTGTTTATCTTCGCGGTTTCGAATGGTACGTTTTACTACCGAAACGAATAATGCGCTCAGGGGCAACCAAAAAAATTGAAATAGCCAGCTATGCAATACGAACTAAGTTACTGGGAACGCGAATCATTTTTCAAAAATATTGATATCGCGGTAATTGGAAGCGGGATTGTAGGTCTTGCAGCAGCTATTCACCTAAAATCATTGGACCATTCTCTTCAAGTGGCCATTCTGGAGCGTGGCTCACTACCGATTGGCGCAAGTACCCGAAACGCTGGCTTTTCCTGTTTTGGGTCCATGACCGAGCTAATCGACGACCTAAATCATGGAAGCGAAGATCAGGTACTTGCCGTGGTGGAAAAACGCTGGCGCGGGCTACAAAGGCTTCGTGAACTTGTGGGCGATGAGAATCTTGATTTCAAAATGTTGGGTGGTTATGAGATGTTCACCGAAACTGAGGAAGCGGCTTATCAGGAATGCCAGACCCGAATGCCCGAATTCAATGAAAAAATTGGGAAAATAACCGGCTGGCCAGACGGATATAAAGTAGTAGATGACCGGCTTCCAGGATTTGGATTCCAGGGCGTACGGCATTTGATCCTAAACCAACCGGAAGGCCAGGTCCACACCGGAAAAATGATGTCAGCGCTACTCCACCATGCCATGGAGGCCGGGGTACATATCTTCAATGGCATTGCAATCAAACAATTGGACGATAGTACGCAAGGTGTAGAAATAGAGACTGAATTTGGATGGACGCTCCGTGTACCTAAGGTATTGGTGGCTGTGAATGGTTTTGCACAGCAATTGCTTTCAATGCCTGACGTGCAGCCTGCCCGCAATCAGGTTTTGATCACCCAACCCATCCCCAACCTAAAAGTTGAAGGCTGTTTCCACTATGATCGGGGTTATTTTTATTTCAGGAATATTGATGGACGAATATTGCTTGGCGGTGGCCGAAACCTCGATCTGGAACAAGAAAACACGGCTGAATTTGGTGCAAATCCATTGATTCGGAAAGCCTTGATTCACTTACTGGAAACAGTAGTTTGCCCCGGCCAAGCCGTGGAAATTGATTCCTGGTGGACCGGCATCCTCGGCCTCGGACCTGTCAAAAAGCCTATAATCAAAAAAATCTCTCCTAATGTCACCGTTGCTGTACGTCTTAGTGGCATGGGAGTCGCTATTGGAACATTAGTTGGCCAGGAAGGAGCGGAATTAGTTATGAGTTAAAAGTATCAAGTTTAAAGTAACAAATCTGAATCGGGGGTGCATTGAGTTCAGCTCCCTTGATACGCTCGACTTAATACTTTCAACTCAGAACTCATTTCTTAAGTCCGATTTCCCGGAGTCGCTCATCCAGATATTCACCGGCCGTAATGGATTCGTAATGCCGTGGATTGTCTGAGGTAACCGTAGAATCGAGGCAGGTAAGGTCCATACTGCTAACAGGATGAAGGAAGAACGGAATACTGAGACGGGGTAAATGCCAATCCTCCCGGGGAGGATTTACCACCCTGTGTGTGGTGCTTTTAAGGTAATTATTGGTAAGGCGTTGAAGCATATCGCCTACATTGATCACAATTTCATCCGCTTCAGGCATGATGGCGGCCCATTTGTTTTCAGCGGTCAGGAGTTGCAATCCACCTGCGCTGGCGCCTACAAGCAGGGTAATGAGGTTAATGTCTTCATGTTGTTCGGCGCGAATGGCACTTGCAGGCTCTTCGGTTATCGGTGGGTAATGGATACTTCGAAGAATAGAATTTCCTGAAATGATCTGTTTTTGGAAATAATCAATCGGCAAATTCAGGTGAATAGCAATTGCTTCTAAAAGTTGCCCGCCTGCTTTTTCGAAAGCGCGGTAGAGCTCAATCCCAAGTCTGGGCATTTCAGGCATTTCTGCAACTTGTACATTATCAGGATATTGTACCTTTAATGGGTGATTAGCGGGTACTTCCTGTCCAATTTGAAAAAACTCCTTGAGGTCAGCCACTTGGGACTGCTTAGCATGTTCCTTGCCAAACGAAGTGTAGCCACGTTGACCAGCCAAACCAGCTATTTCATATTGATGCTTTACTTCTACTGGCAGCGCAAAAAAGGCTTTGGAGGCGGCATAAAAACCATCTACAAGTGATTTGGGGATACCATGATTAACGACGGCAACAAAGCCAACTTCGTGAAAAGCAGCACCTAATTGTTCCACAAAAGCCTCGCGTTGGTTCGCATCACCAAGCGTGAATAAGGAAAGATCTACGGTTGGAATACCTTTTGCTATCATAGTTGTGATGATTTTTGATTTTTTACGCACTGAAGCATTCCTGTCTGCCGAAACTTGGCGGGCAGGAGATTGGAGCGGATCTTGGAGTTTGTTGGCTGTGCAAATCTCTGAAAAAAATCGAAAAAAAATCGAAAAATCTGAGGCTTAGATCCCCTACCCTACTACGACCAGGTACTTATTCTTCTTCCCGTTTTCTACCATCAAAAACTGGCCATGCAGCAGGTCGGCAGGATTGATCATTACACCCGGATCGGCAATTTTTTGCTTATTGACCGAAATTGTATTCGCCTGAATTGCCCGTTTTGCCTCACTGCGGCTTTCGAGAATTCCCGTCTCTTCGGATAGAAAATCAAGGATATTCAAACCATTCTGAATGCTTGAAAGTGCAATTTTAGGTGCCGGAATCTCTTCTGCAACTTCAGCAAGGGTTGACGCATTCAGGCTGCGAAGGGTCTCTGCATCTGCTTTTGAATCGAAAAGTAGTCTGGAAACAGCCAAAACAGACTCATAGGCCGCCTGACCATGGATGCGCACCGTGAGTTCCGCTGCAAATACCCGTTTTATTTCCTGTGCAGATTGACTTGTTTCGATATTTTCAATTTCTTCACGGTTTTTAAGCGAAAAGTAACGCAAGAATTTGGGCAGATCACGATCGTCGGCGTTCAGCCAGAATTGGTAAAACTTATAAGGCGTGGTCAGGGTTGGGTCAAGCCAGATATTCCCGGATTCGCTCTTTCCGAACTTCGATCCGTCAGATTTTGTCAGGAGGGGCGTAGTGACCGCAAAGACTTTTGTTTCGTCGATCTTGCGCGCCAATTCTACTCCGGCAGTGATGTTCCCAAATTGATCAGAGCCACCCATCTGAACCGAAATGCCGTGTTCGCGATGTAGGAGTACAAAATCATAGCCTTGCAGCAATTGATAGCTGAATTCCGTGAATGAAATACCCGTCTCACCTTCAATGCGCCTGCGTACACTTTCTTTAGACATCATGTAATTGACCGTCAGGTACTTACCCACATCACGGAGGAAGTCCAGCACATTCATGTCCTTATAAAAATCGTAATTATTTACAAGGATCGCATGATTGGGCTTGGCCGGATCAAAATCGAGCATGTGCTTAACCTGCTCGGCCTGATGTGCCATATTGTGGTCAAGTTCATCAAAACTTTTCAGGTCTCGTTCCTTGTCCTTGCCGCTTGGGTCACCGATACGCCCTGTGGCTCCGCCCATAAGTACGACCGGTTGGTGTCCAGCACGCTGAAGAAACGTGAGCAGCATGATCTGGACATAATTGCCAATCGTCATCGAGGGTGCCGTAGGGTCAAAACCGATATAGGCCCGTACCATTCCTTGCTTAAAATGTTCTTCCACGCCGGGTGTAATGTCGTGGATAAGACCGCGCCAGCGGAGTTCTTCCAAAAAGTTGTGATTGGCTTCCATATTATATTTTGAATTGGAATAGATTTGGGTCGGGCGGCAAAATTAAGATTTGCAACGCAAAGACCTCTCCATTACGCATCAATCTTAAAGAAAGTTTGAATTTTTATTGATTCTGAGACCCCAACCGATCGTTTGAACAAGCGCATACAAGATCTTAGATAGCCAACAGCTAAAGACAGGGGATACAACCAAAGAATGATTCCGATTGCCCATAATGCCTGGATCCGATCTTTAACTACCATTCAATGCCTTTTTTTAACCAATCCAGCGTCTGCGCTTCTGCACTACCCAGCTCAGGTTGAAGATTATAGGCCCATTGAGCAGTGGGTGGCATCGACATCAGAATACTTTCTGTACGTCCATTTGTTTCGAGGCCAAATTTGGTGCCTCGATCCCATACGAGGTTGAATTCCACATATCGGCCCCTACGGATCATTTGCCAACGTTTTTCGGACTCGCCGAAGATTTTCAGGGCAGCACGGTCCAATAGCTCGGTATAGGTTGGGGCAAAGGTTTCGCCTACCGCCAAAGCAAATTCGAAGAGATCTTCCTTCGAAAAACCTGTTTTTGCATCAAGATAGTCAAAAAAAATGCCGCCAATCCCCCGGGTCTCCTGCCGGTGTTTGAGAAAAAAATAATCGTCGGCTTGTTTTTTGAAATCAGGGTAGAATGTCGGAGAAAACCGCTCGCAGGTATCGCGCAATTGCTGATGAAAAAACTGTGCATCTTCCGGCACAACATAATGTGGCGTCAGATCAATGCCTCCGCCAAACCACCATCGGTCCCCACCAGCTGTCTCGAAATACCGCACATTCATGTGGATAATGGGGGCCATCGGGCTGTGCGGGTGCAACACGATGGAAACTCCTGTGGCGAAAAAATCGGTTGGAGAAAGGTTCATCGCCTTAGCCGTGATCTCCGGTAGCGGCCCATGTACTGCAGAGAACATAACTCCGCCTTTTTCAATAGTCTTCCCTTCAAGCACACGACTTCTGCCACCACCACCTTCGGGGCGTAACCAGTTTTCTTCGAAAAATTTCCCGCCTCCATCAGCCGCTTCAAGATCGATGCAAATTTTATCTTGTAACTGACGGAACTGATCAGCGATTTGTTCTTTGGTCATCATGGTGTTGAAATTCAAGTTTTTTCCGCTGCAAAAATGGCCTGAACAAAAACAATCGCAGTCAAAAACATGCAATCATTTTTCCTACCAATTGATTCGCCTATTTTTGCATCCAATCCCCACCCAATTCTTATCGTGGACAACTTCCCTTTCGACAAACAATTTGACTCTTCCGACTGCGGTGCGGCATGCCTGCGTATGATTGCGCGGTATTACGGCCGATTTTATTCGATCGAGTTTTTGCGCCAACTTTCGCATACCGACAAGGTAAGTGCATCGTTGGCTGGCATCGCTGAAGCTGCTGAAAAGGTCGGTTTTCGCACCTTAGGCGCTAAATCAGGTTTTAATCGCCTTTCAGCAGATATTCCGCTTCCCTGTGTTGCACACTGGAAACAGGATCATTTTGTAGTCGTGTACAAAATTGCCGGCGGGCAGGTATTTGTTGCAGACCCTGCTTCCGGAAAATCCCAGATGAAAGAGCAGGACTTTCTGAATGGTTGGATCAGCGATGTAGTCAACACAGAACCGCAAGGTATCCTACTATTGCTGGAAACCACCACTGATTTTTTTGACCGGGAAGGGGAAAAAACAAGTCGTTCAGGCTTCAAGTTTTTATGGCCTTATCTGGGCCAGCACCGGAGCCTGATCTGGCAACTGGGTTTGGGGCTTCTGCTTGGAAGTCTGATCCAATTGGCATTCCCCTTTTTAATGCAAGCCTTGGTGGATAAAGGGGTGCAGTTGCACGACCTTAATTTTATTTATCTTGTTCTCTCTGCGCAGGGGGTGCTTTTTGTCAGTCAGGTAGCGGTGGAGTTTATTCGGGGATGGATTTTGTTACACATTGGAACGCGGATCAATATCAATCTGGTATCCGATTTTCTACTTAAACTGATGCGACTGCCTATGTCGTACTTTGATTCAAAGATGACGGGCGACCTGCTTCAGCGAATTTACGACAACGAACGGGTGGAACGCTTTCTCACCTCCTCCTCGCTGGTGACAATTTTTTCTCTGGTCAATCTCCTGGTGTTTGGCGGGGTTCTATTGTTTTATAGCCAATTGATCTTTCTGGTATTTGCCTTGGGCGCAGCATGTTATTTTGGCTGGGTCTGGATTTTTCTTGGCCGGAGGCGTGCCCTGGATTACCGTCGTTTTGAGCAAATGGCTGAAAATCAGAATGCCCTCATTCAGCTGGTAAATGGTATGCAGGAAATCAAGCTCCACAATGCAGAACGCCAAAAACGCTGGGCCTGGGAGCGAATCCAGGCTCGGCTTTTCCGCGTTAATGTACAGTATCTTTCTACCGACCAGGCGCAACGTGCCGGTGCTGCATTTATCAACGAGGGGAAAAATATTGTCATTTCTGTATTGGCAGCGCAAGCCGTGATCAACAACCAGATGAGTCTGGGCGCAATGTTAGCAGTACAATACATCATCGGCCATATGAACGGGCCACTCGAATCGCTGGTACAGTTCATTCTCCACGCACAGGAAGCAAAGATCAGCCTCGAACGGATGAATGAGATACACCAACGGGCCGATGAAGATGCAAATGAGGACTCAAAGGTTGGCGAGCTCCCAAGATTTGCAGAATTGACCGTACAAAACGTTTATTTTCGATACGGTGGTCCACAAGACCCCTGGGTACTTAAACACCTCGACCTCCATTTTCCGCATGGCAAAACAACTGCCATCGTTGGCACCTCCGGCTCGGGTAAAACAACTTTACTAAAACTCTTGCTCAATTTCTACACGCCACAGGAAGGAAGCATCCGGTTGAATGACCTGAACCTCAATAGCTATCACCACAAAGCTTGGCGTTCCAGCTGCGGTGTAGTGATGCAGGACGGATTTATTTTTAACGACACGATCGCCCGAAATATCGCGCTTGGTGAGGAAAATATTGACCGCATGCGACTCCTTGAAGCCGCTAAGACCGCTAATATTCAAGCGTTTATCGAGATGCTACCCTTAGGCTACAACACCAAGATCGGGCAAGACGGTACGGGACTCAGCCAGGGTCAGAAACAACGATTGCTAATCGCACGTGCGCTTTACAAAAACCCTAAGTACATTTTCTTTGATGAAGCCACCAACGCACTGGATGCCCACAATGAACAGGTGATTATGCGCAACCTGGAAGCTGCTTTCAAAGGAAAAACAGTGGTCATTGTTGCCCACCGGCTCAGCACCGTAAGAAATGCCGATAATATCATTGTATTAGAAAAAGGGGAATTACTGGAACAAGGCACGCACATGGAATTAACCAATAAAAAAGGGGCGTATTATCAGTTGGTGCGTGAGCAGTTGGAGTTAGGGAACTAAATCTGGTTATTGGCTGATTAATAAGGGGTTCCGGATTGTGGAAAACTTTTTCTTGGTCCTTGCACCACTATTTTTCTGTTTTCGTCGTTCTTTTGAATTTAAAAGGAAACTTAATATTAGACCCGCAAGCATTTGTATGATTTGACATTGAATCTTGAATTTCGATGGATATCAAGGTTCAAGGTTTCACACCCATGGTCCACCACACCTCAATGATGCAACAAAACCAATCTTTTTCCGAAGCCATTCAAAGCCTCGAAGCCAAAGGATACCACCTCGCAGATACCTTAACAGCTCAACCTGATGAATCTATTCAGTCGAACGACTGGCGATTGGATTCGGTGCAAAAAGTTCAGGAAGAAGGTAAAAACGCGCTACTTATTGCCGTTTCGAGCACTAGTCGCCGACTTAAACTGGTATTCATAGAATCCATTTTCACCATGTCTGATTTTTCACCTGTAACCTTGCTGCGCAAACTTTTCCCCAAGCGTAGCCGATAACCCCTGGACCTGAAACGCGTTTCAAAGCTTGATATCTGATTTTGACGCGATGTTTTGATCTTCAATACCATGGTCATCCATGCTGCTTGACGGGGACGTTATGGTAGCGTAAGCGTTTTATTTTTGCCATTATGCGCGTACATTCAACCTCTTTAAACTGTAAGGGTAAACTGCTCGACCTATCCTATCCTGTTGTGATGGGCATTCTAAATGTTACCCCTGATTCTTTTTATGATGGTGGCAAGCTTATAGATGAAGTTGCCGTTTTGAAGCAGGCTGAAACTATGCTACTCCAGGGTGCGGCAATCCTCGACATTGGTGGCGCTTCTACCCGACCGGGTGCAGTAGTGGTCAATGAAGCGGAAGAATTACAGCGTGTACTGCCTACTTTGGAGGTTTTGATTAAAAATTTTCCTGAAGCTTTGTTTTCTGTGGACACCTGGCGAGCCGGTGTTGCCCTGGCTGCCGTGGAGGCAGGAGCCGGGATCGTTAACGACATTTCGGCCGGATCCCTTGACCCAAAATTCCTTAAAACGGTGGCTGATCTGGGTGTGCCGTACATTTTGATGCATATGCAAGGCACACCCGCTATTATGCAAAAACATCCTCATTACGAGGATGTTGTGACGGAAGTGCTGGACTTTTTTATTGAAAAAATAGCTATCCTTCGTGGTTTGGGGCTAAAAGACATCGTGCTCGATCCTGGCTTTGGGTTTGGCAAAACCATCGCCCACAATTTTACCTTACTGAAAAACCTACAGGCATTTCAAAACGTACTCGGACTGCCCGTCCTGATTGGAATTTCCCGAAAATCCATGGTTTGTAAACCGCTTGAAATCATGCCTTCCGAAGCTTTGAACGGCACAAGCGCTTTGCACATGGTAGCCTTACAGCAGGGCGCATCTATCCTCCGCGTACATGATGTTCGGGAGGCCATAGAGGTAATTAAATTGTGGTCCCTGCTCGAAAAGTAAACGAAGCTAAAAGACTGAAATAAGCTTCCCTTTCCCAAGTGCTTGAATGTAAAGGAAATAGATGCCAGGATCCATTGGCAACAAGGATAATTGGAAATCCTTTTGACCCATAGGTAATTCCATCCTTTGCTTAATATTACCCAATCCGTCCAATAAAAAGGCTGAACTTTTACTCCCCAATGGATGATCGGTTTGAATTGTCAAAATCTCTCCTGAGGGTATAGGACTTGGGTAAACGGAAAAATTAGAACTATAGCCTTCATCCTTTAACGATCTGTACCTTGTAATCAAATACTCGTAAGCTCCAACATCGGTAGCTACGCCGGAAAACCAACGTGCAGTATGGGATAACGGGTGCTGATAAGCAGATAATGCCATCAGTGACACCGAATTAAAGATACCCGGATCAACACCTGCATCTACACAAGGGGAATTAGCCAAAGGCCGGTATGCATAATTTGCCGGATCGGTCAGCATGGCATCAGCAACAGTGGTTAACCGAATGTTGTGGGAGGTATCCAGCAGCGCTGTAGTCCCTTGTATAAGGATGCCTGGGCCAAGAAAAAGATTGTTGACCAGTTTGACCAAGGTTGTTGCATTGGAAAACTGGACAAAACGTCCATCAAAACGGTCATTTACAAGGGTATTGTGCGACAGGATAATCTGCTGTTCGGGGTTGTTTTGATTTTCAAGACCAAATGAAATCATGCCCCCGTTTTGCGAGGTAGGACATTGCTCAATGATGTTTCCGATAAGAATCGCCTGTCCGCCGTTGGGCATGTCAACTTCATAACTTCCATCACCCGTTTCGCCCGTAAATCTGTTGTAATACAGATTGTTAAACCTTGCCCGGCTTTTCACCAGGTGCCCGGTGTGCGAATTGTGTGAATAGCAATAAAGCATGGTAAGGCTGTTGACCGCACCAACATATATATTGTGCGAATAACCATCGCCATACCCGTTGCTGGCAAACTCACAGGACTCAAACAGGAAGTCGCTCACCCCATCATTCGAGGTTAAAATGCCCATTTCGTTGTGGTGAAAAAAACAATGCCGCAGGGTCAGACTTTTTCCCTCCTGACGTATACCCGCACCATTGTGGTCAGGTACCTGGCAGCCGGAAAATTCAATGCCTTCTACGGTGCAACTGGTGCCTTTGATGACCCAAATGGCTTTGCCTTCTGCATAATTTCCCGCCGCCTCCAGATGCGCATAGCCGTTTCCTACACTTCTGATTACCAGGTTGTTGGCAAACCATTTGGCTACATTGCCAACGTACAGTCCGACATCAATTTCGACGGTATCGCCATCGGAAACGAGACTCGCCACTTCGGATGGTACAAGATAGAACCTTGTAGGCCCTACTTGCCAGATATTAGCCCGAATGGGGCCTATTTGAAGGAGAAAAAAAACAAACATCAGGTGCTTCATCCGGCGAAAATAAAGTGTGGAAAACGAATTCCAGCGAAAGAATTTGTGCTTATTACATTTGCACCAAGCAGGATACACGGAAATAAGATTCCATTGGAACTTAATACACTGGTATTTTTTATGGAACCCTATGGAGACGAATAAGCAGTAAAATGGCCAGAACAAAAAAAGAATCAACGCCCAACTCCAGCGGAGCTCCCACCACGCCGCTCATGCAACAGTACGTCCAGGTGAAGATCAAGTACCCCGACGCGGTGCTTCTATTTCGCGTGGGCGATTTCTACGAGACCTTTGGCGAAGATGCGTTAAAAGCCAGCCGCGCGCTCGGCATTACCCTTACCAGCCGAAACAATGGAGGTTCTGATATTGAACTCGCCGGTTTCCCCTATCATTCATTGGACTTATACCTCCCTCGTCTGGTGCGGGCGGGCTACCGCGTAGCGATCTGTGAGCAAATGGAAAAGCCAGTGCCCGGGAGAGTGGTTCGGCGGGCCGTCACCGAAGTCGTTACGCCTGGCCTGACCACCAATGATTCGCTGCTTGACCACAACGCCAACAATTTTCTGGCCACCCTGGCTTACGGCCCTAAGGAGCAACATGGCCTCTCATTTCTCGATATTTCTACCGGCGAATTTTTTGTCACAGAAGGCGACTCAGGGACGGTAGACAAACTGCTGCAAAGTTTCAAACCGGCCGAAGTTATACTGCCTAAAAGCCGGGTGAAGGAATTTGTAGCCATTTACGGCGACAAGTTTTACACGAACTTCCTGGAAGACTGGATCTTTACCCGTGATTTCGCCCGTGAAAAACTGCTCAACCATTTTCAAACAGCCAGTCTAAAAGGCTTTGGCGTAGAAGAACTTGATCTTGCACAAACAGCTGCCGGAGCCACGCTGCATTACCTGGCAGCGATGGAGAATACCAAGCTCGCCCACATCACTGCACTTAGCCGCCTTCAAACCGAAGAATTTGTCTGGCTCGACAGATTCACGATCCGAAATCTCGAACTCGTGAATAGTAACCACGAAAATGGCGTTTCACTACTACATGTGCTGGACAAAACCGTGTCACCCATGGGGGCTCGTATGCTGAGAAAATGGGTTTTACTACCGCTCACCAAATTGGCTCAGATAAAAGAGCGGCATGATGCTGTTAAATTTTTTATTGAAAATCAATCGTTTACCCAGGAATTAGAGCCCCAGATCCGACATATAGGTGACCTGGAACGGCTTATGGCTAAAACCTCGGTCGGAAAGATTAGCCCCCGCGAAGCCATGCAATTGCGCCGGGCATTGATGGCCATCGAAACATTAAAAAAACTGTTAAGCCCCTTGCATATGCCTGTGATTGGAGCCGATGATGGTACAATCCCGGCTGCCCGAGCATCCAAGCCTGAAACGGCTCCCCCCCACTTGGGGGGGCTGGGGGGGGCCTCCTTCGCCCGGCTTGCAGAGGGCTTAAACCCCTGCTTAACCCTCCGCGCCCGTATTGAACGTGACATTGCCCCTGATCCACCTGCTGACGTCCGAAAAGGGGGAGCCATCGCTGACGGGGCAGATGAAACCCTGGATGAGCTTCGCCATGTGGTCCGCAACAGCCGAGAAATGCTGCTCGAGATCCAGCAACGCGAAATTGAACGTACCGGAATCAGCAGCCTGAAAGTCGCCTTCAACAACGTCTTTGGCTATTACATCGAAGTCACCTCCAAATGGAAAGACCAGGTGCCGCCTGAATGGACCAGAAAACAAACCATTGCCAACGGGGAACGATTCATTACCGATGAACTCAAGATCCTGGAAGCCAAGATCTTGGGCGCGGAGGAGAAAATATTAGAGCTTGAAGACACTCTTTTCAAGGCCTTGGTCGAGGAGATCGGCCATTACATTCAACCCATTCAGCACAATGCACAGCTGGTGGCACATGTGGACTGTTTACTGAGTTTTGCCAAAGTGGCCGAAAAAAACCATTATGTACGGCCAGCACTCGACGATTCTACCATGCTCGACATCCGCGAAGGCCGGCACCCGGTCATCGAAACACTCTTACCCATCGGGGAGCAGTTTGTACCAAACGACGTATACCTCGACAGTGAATCCGTACAGATTATCCTCATTACAGGGCCGAATATGGCGGGTAAATCCGCCCTGCTGCGTCAAACAGCGCTCATTACACTGATGGCCCAAATGGGCAGCTTTGTACCTGCCCAAAGTGCCCTGATCGGCCTGGTAGACAAGGTATTTACCCGCGTGGGCGCCTCCGACAATATCAGTGGAGGAGAAAGCACTTTCATGGTCGAGATGAATGAAACTGCCCTGATCATGAACAACATCAGCGATCGGTCACTCATTCTGCTGGACGAAATCGGACGAGGGACCAGCACGTATGACGGGATCAGCATCGCCTGGAGTCTTGCTGAATATTTGCACAATAATGAACGTGCGCACCCAAAGACGCTTTTTGCAACCCACTACCACGAACTCAACGAACTGGCCGAAAGCCACGAACGTATCCACAATTTCCACGTCAGCACGAAAGAAGTGGGCCATAAAGTGGTCTTTTTACGAAAACTCGTGCCTGGTGGCTCCAATCACTCCTTTGGTATCCATGTAGCACGAATGGCGGGCATGCCTCAGGCCATTGTGCAACGGGCAAATGAGATCCTTAAAACCCTGGAAGAGAAGTCGGTAGACGGTCCAAGGTCCACGACAGAAGGTTTAACGCTTGACGCCACCCAATCAGAAAATAAGCCGGGTGCCCAGGCCGAGATGCGCAAAAAAGTTAAAAACATCTCGGCGCCCTTGCAGCTTCACATTTTTGACGTAGACGACTATACCTTGAAAATCAAGGAGACCCTGCTTTCTCTGGACCTGAATACGATGACGCCGATGGATGCGCTTTGGAAATTGAATGAATTGGTGAAGATTGCAGGGCGGAAATAGAAACGCTACTTTTGCGATACAAAATGGAAAACAAAACCCTCATCTCAATAATAATCCCTGCCTACAATGAGGAAGAGACCCTCCAGGCATCCGTTCAAAAAATTGGAGAGACCCTGGCAAGTCTCCAGGACCGCTATTCCTTCGAACTCATTTTTGTGAACGACGGCAGCAGCGATACAACCCTGGGTCTGCTGCGTCAGTTGCACCAGGAGCACCCTGATTGGGTGTATTACCTTAGTTTTTCGCGCAATTTCGGACACATGAGCGCCCTGCGTTGCGGATACGACCATGCCCGTGGACAAGCCGTGATCTGTATGGATGCTGACTTGCAGCACCCGCCGGCCTATATCCCTGTTTTCCTGGAAAAATGGGCAGAAGGGTACGAGATCGTCTTCACCAGCCGGCAAGACGACCAAAAAACGGGCTGGTTCAAGCGACTCAGTTCCAAATATTTTTATGGGCTGATGAACCGGTTTTCGGATGTCCACATCGAACCCGGCGCGGCTGATTTCAGGCTGCTGGACCGAAAAGTGGTGGATTTGATCCAACAATCCAATGAGACCGACCTGTTCATCCGGGGCTTTATTCCCTGGGTCGGGTTCCGGCAGTTCATCATACCGTATACGCCAGACAAACGCTTTGCCGGTCAATCCAAATATACCCTCCGAAAAATGCTGCGGCTGGCCCTCAATGGCATCACCGCGTTCTCTGTACGTCCGCTGCGGATCGCTACTTTTTTGGGCGCATGCATTTCCGGATTGGCCTTTTTCTATGCCATTTACGCCGTTTATGCCCACTTTGTATTGAAAGAAACGGTGCAAGGCTGGACCTCCGTGCTGCTTTCTGTGCTCATTATGGGCGGCTTGCAGCTGCTCACCCTTGGCATTATCGGGGAATATTTAGGTCGTTTGTTTATTCAGGCGAAAGGCCGGCCGCCCTACATTGTCCAGGAAAGCACCCTACCTCCTTCAAAATAAAATTGTTTCAATCCGCCTATACCATGCGTTTTCAGCTTTACCGCACCCTATTCGTTGCTTTTCTTTTTTGCGAGATACTGCTTATCACTTCTCAGCGATTGCGCTACATGGGACAACGGGAAAACGGGATCGTACTGACCATTTTGGCGGCGGCCATGGGATTATTCGCCGTTTTAGCTGCTTTTGAGCAAGGACGAACCCACCAAAAAACCCAAGGTACTACCTGGGAAAACTGGTTGCTGAAAATCGTAGCGGGAATCGGAATAGGCTTGTGCATATTTCACTTTAAACGGGAAATAAGCGTTATACCTATTGATATAAGCATTTCAGACATCCTGCCAACCATCCAGGTAATGACCCAACGCTTGTTACAAGGGCAATATCCGTACAGTGTCATTCAAAGTTTTGGCTATGACCTTTCCCCTACTTACCTACCCTTGATGTGGTTGCCCTTTTTACCCGCCGCAGTTTTCCATTTTGACGAGCGCTGGATCGCATTTGGTATCTGGGCTATCGCAACGATTTCCATCCTTCGCCGCGCGCATGGTTTAGGAATTTCTACGGAGGCTAAATGGCTCATCACGGCATTGCCATTTTTTCACTTTATCCTGATCGAAGAAGGTACGAGCGCCACCTTTGGCAATACCGTCGAGATCATGATCGCCGGGTTTTATATGTTATTTGCCTTGCAATTGGATAAGATCCAAACGTACTTATCCGGTTCTCCGCTCAAAAAAGGAGCATTATTGGCGTTTTTCATTACCCTTTGCCTAATGTCGCGCTATGCTTTTTTGCTTTGGTTGCCGCTTTGTTTTTTGATCGTTTGGGTAGAGAACCGGAAGCTTGCGATCAGTACAGCTGCCTGGGTTTTCGGGTTTGTGCTCTTGCTGTTTGTATTTCCATTCCTGATCAAAGACCCCATGATCTATTTCAACGGCCTGAAGTATTATTCTGTGGCAGCCTTGAGTGGCTGGTCACAGCCTGGCAACGACGGCCCCCTGTATGAAGGCATGGGTGTGGCCGGTATTTTCCGGGATAACTGTGGGGGAGAAATGGCCGATCGCTTAGCCACCCTGCAACGCTGGCAACTGGTCGTTTCAGTAGCAGCGGTGGGGCTCTGTGCAGCGCTCTGGTGGAAGAAGCGGGCCAAAATGCAGCATCTCCCGCTGTTCTTATTGGGAAGCCTGAAATTTTACTTCGCCTTTTTTTACGGCTTTATCCAGATGCCATACACCTACCTGATGCTCACCCCCTGCTTTTTCAGCATCGTGATGCTCTTGTCTTTTTACCGGGAACCGCAACCATTGGCACTTCATCACCCGACTACTGGACAATTTGACACTGGAGCTTAGACCTGATTCGGTAAGTAGATGACTTTCAAGGATTTCGGATGCCAATCCAATGTCAAATGGTAGCCTATTCTACTTAAATGCCCAGATTCACCTGGGCTTGCAACACATGGCGCTGAGTATGAAGCACCAGATACTCCAGCAGATCGCCCAAAAGGAAGGAAGAAATATTCCAACGCATAGGCTTTACCATGGTCCTATTGGTATCAACTTCCCGAGCCTGCCGCAAAATCCGAAGCATCATTTCAAGGTTGATGAGGAACACTTTGACCTCATTTTCCCGTACCTTCAACAACCTGGATGGGTCAATGGCCTTTGGGCTGCGCCGTGGCCTTTTGGCAAGATTTCCAGGATCTACCTTTCGAATGGACCTTCGGCCATGCCAATTTGATTCCCTTTGATTGGACACAAGCCATCTACGCGCCTTTGATTTGTGAAGTGCTAATTCTATTCGAGGCAGATAATAATCATACTGCGCGTTGAGGTGCGCAAAACACTCCTGTACATTCCATTTCTGAGGAGCTACACGTCGGAGCAAAACTTCAGAAGCTTGATTGGAGAAACGGCCACGAACCTCTTTCAAAAGGTCGGTCAGGTCTAATTCAAGTCGGTCGAGCAATTCGGGTTGTGTCATTAAGAACTCTAAGTAATGGATTAGCCGGCAAA
>CANJPT010000075.1 GCA_947476195.1 Lewinellaceae bacterium
TGTCATTGGGTCATTATTTGTCATTGGGTCATTGGGTTATTATTTATCATTGGGTCATTGGGTCATTATTTGTCATTGAGTCATTGGGTCATTAGGCCCTGGTAATGACCCAAATGACCCCAATGACCCAATGACCCCAATGACCCCAATGACCCAATGACCCAATGACCCCAATGACCCCAATGACCCAATGACCCAATGACCCCAATGACCCCAGTGACTCAATGACCCCAATGACCCAATGACTCAATGACCCCAATGACTCAATGACCCCAATGACCCCAATGACCCAATGACTCAATGACCCCAATGACCCAATGACTCAATGACCCCAATGACCCCAATGACCCCAATGACCCAATGACCCCAATGACCCAATGACTCAATGACCCCAATGACCCAATGACCCCAATGACCCCAATGACCCAATGACCCCAATGACCCAATGACAAATAATGGCTAACAACGTCGCTTTAAAACTGAAACGTAGCGCTCAAACTCGGCATGATAGGTAATTGATTCACCCGGGTGTAGCGCAACCGATCGAAATAGAAAATGTTTGGACGGTTATAAACGTTTGTTGCAGAAGCGGTTACTTCCAGATTGCTATATTTCGTAAACTTGAAGACCCGCTTGATAGACACGTCCATACGGTGATAATAGGGTAATCTTCCATCGTTTCGCTTGGAGGAGTAAATGATACCCAGGTCATCTGGATTAGTGTTTCCACCGAGTACGTCTGTATTGACCCCGTCGTTAAAGGGGATATTATTGTAAAAGCCCTGAGTGCGTGTAAAAGGGAATCCGGAACCAAAGTTCCAGCGGACGCCCGCCTCCCATTCTTTCTTTTTACCTAGTTGGTATGTGCCCACAAGGTTGAGGTTATGACGGCGGTCGAAGACAGGTGGATATACTTCTTTGCCATCATTTCGGGTAACAAAGCCGAGCGAGTAAGAACCCCATAAATAAGAACGTCTGCCTTCAATTTTTACAGACACGTCCAGACCGTAAGCATCGCCAGTCTCGGTGATAAAATTGGGGTCATTTTTTTCCAACTTGTTGCGATTCACCGAAATAAGTTGGGTATATCGCTTATAATAACCTTCTACATTCAGGTCAAAATTTTTGGTCACATCAATCTCAAAACCTGATACCGCATGGATCGATTTTTGAAGCCGATGATCTGTTCTATTGGCATCGCTCGGCTCCGTTCCTGGTTTATAAAGTCCTTCTTCTGGACCGGAGAGGAAGCCAACAAAAAGATTCACTACGTCTCGCTCATTGACCGTAGAAAGCAGGTTTTGAGAATACATTCCGCCTGCAGCCTTGAAGCGCAAACGATCTGTTATATTGTATTTTAAGCCTAAACGAGGTTCGAAGACAAAATCATTGAGCGATTGATAGTATTGCAACCGAACACCGGGCTCAATTACAACGGGGCCTATTTTACGACGAAATTTGGCATAACCACTGATTTCTGTGGTGTTTTCTGTTTGGCCAATGGTGTATCCCTTAAAATTGACAAACTCAAAATTAGTTTTAAATCCATTGAGTTCAATGCCGTATTTCAACTCATTGTCACGTCCAAAATTGGTGAAATTTAAACCGGCTGAATATCCTGCAATAGAACTGGTACGGGGCAAACGGTCCGCATTTTCAATTCCTGCATTATAGCCCGATACTGTCATCACACCACTGATAATGGTGTTTGAGTTGGCAGGTATAACGGTAAAGTCCATACCCCCCCCACGGCTGTCCCAGCCAAAATTGGTGATGCCATAATCTACTGCATCAGTATATTTAAAACCAAAAACATTCAGTTTGCTACCATTACCGGCAAGCAGCGTGACTTTTCCATATAGATCAGCATATTCAAACGGAATGCCACGTACAACATTCGAATCCCGGTTAGGGGCTTTCCATTTCTCAGTCTGTTTAAATGCACCAAAAATATTCGTGGTGTCACCAACATAACTGTAAAGGGACTCTGCAGATCGGTCAATCAGCGACTTTTTACCGGTAAACACATAGGAGATACTCGCGCCACCTTCTTCTTTTAGCTTGATCAGTGGGCCTTCTATAAGTGCTTTCGCCTGAAAAGGACTAGCAGACACGATTCCTGAAAGACGTTTGCGATTTCCTTCCCGGGTTTTGACATCCACTACCGCCGAAATACGTCCGCCATAATCGGCATTGAACCCGCCTGTTAGTACGTCTACATTTCGGATGAGCTCAGTTTCAAAAACAGAGAAAAAACCAATACTATGGAAAGGGTTGTAAATGGTCATTCCATCAAGCAGAACCCGGTTTTGTACAGGAGAACCGCCGCGGATGTAGAGTTGGCCGCCTTGGTCGCCAGTGAACACTACTCCCGGCAATACCGTGAGGTACTGCGCTACATCTGCCTGGCCGCCGGCGGAAGGCAAGGAGCGAATTTGCTTGGGCGTAATGGCTATCTTTGAGATCTGAATTTCTGCTTGAGCTTTTGACTTTTTAGCACTTACCACTACCTCCTCCAACTCGGTGCCATTGCCCTCCTCCAGAAAAATATTTTGGTATAGGATTTCGCCTTTTTTTACTTCAATATCAATTACATACTCCTTGTAACCAATAAATGAAACTTTCAGCTTTTGTGGACCAAGGGGTATGTTGCTGATTGTAAAAAAGCCGTTAAGATCTGACGTTGCGCCCAGGCCGGCACCTTGGATTCCTACCGTGGCAAAGGCAATCGGAGCGGCAGACCCCTTGTCAAAAACGTTGCCACGAACCGTTCCTTTTTGGGCAAAAATTAGAGCAGGGAGGAAGAAAAAAAGCAGAAATGCGTAGTAGTTTCTCATGTGTGATGTGGCGCGAAATTTATTTCGCAGAAATGTTGCTGTACTTAAGGTGTCAACAAAAGGAAATGCCTTTCGCCGGATTTAGGTCGCAAAGATATTTTCTCCCAGAGATATTAGCTCATGGGAAATGGACATGCGAAGACAAAATGTAGGATTGAGCAAATGAGTCGCAAAAGAACAGCTTATTTCATCCAAATACCGCCTCTAAACTTTCGCAAATCATACCTGCTGCAAAATCCAGGTCTGCCTCGGTGTGTGCGGAAGAAACAAAACCCACTTCATACCCGGAGGGACCAAAGTACACCCCGCGTTTCAGGCATTCCAGGTGCATTTTTTTGAAGAATTCCATGCCGGAGCCCTCAATTTCATCACTTCGGTGAATATGTTTACGGGTGAAGGTCGGCCAAAAGATTGAGCCAGCGCGAGGGAAAGTCACATCATATCCTTTTTGGTCGCAAAAAGCTTGGAGTTGACCCGTAAACCGGGCTGTTTTTGCATCGAGAGCGTCATAAAATCCCGGTTTCAGTAATTCAGTCAGTGTCGCAAAGCCCGCTGCCATTGCCACAGGATTTGCGCTCAGGGTTCCTGCCTGGTATACCGGGCCCATTGGAGCTACATTTTCCATAATCTCACGACTTGCGGCATAGGCCCCCACGGGCATGCCCCCACCGATTATTTTGCCAAAAGTAAGGATATCTGGCTCCACATCATACAATCCTGCAGCGCCTTCAAAGCCCACGCGGAAGCCTGAAATCACCTCATCAAAAATGAGCAAAACTCCGTATTCATGGGTTTTTTCGCGTAAAAACTGAAGAAATTTGCGATTTTGAAGCAACAAGCCATTGTTTGCCGGAATCGGTTCGATGATGACGCAAGCCACTTCACCAGCATATTGTTTCAGGGCTGATTCCAAAGCTTCCGGGTCGGCCAGGGGTACAACAATGGTTTCTTGTGCATACGCTTCTGGAATGCCAGCTGAAGTGCTGATGCCAAAGGTGACGAGTCCTGAACCAGCTTTTACCAGCATCGAATCAACATGGCCGTGATAACAGCCTTCAAATTTGATAACTTTGCTGCGTCCGGTTACCCCGCGGGCAAGACGAAGTGCGCTCATCACCGCCTCTGTGCCGCTGCTTACAAACCGGATCATCTCAATGAAACGATGATTATCCAAAATGAGTTTGCCAATCAGGTTGTCATGTGGGGTAGGAGTTCCAAATGACATACCTTGGGCAGCCACCGTTTGCACACGTTCCAATACGGCCGGATGTACGTGTCCGAGGATAAGCGGCCCCCATGAACAGCAAAAATCTACAAATGCCTGTCCGTCAACATCAAAAAGATGGCTGCCTTCTCCGCGTTCGAAGAAAATCGGTGGCCCTTGCACACTTTTGAAAGCCCGCACCGGACTGTGCACACCTCCTGGGAAGTATGTTTTGGCTGTTTCAAAAAGTTCACCGCTTCTGCTGCGTGTGAAAGTGTCGGGGGTAGGATATGCACGTAAATTCATGGGGTAAAGATACCGAAGGACAAGCCGGAGACTTTTCAGATTTTTGTCAGGATTTTCAAATAAATTTCTATCAATCTTTGGTCTAAGGTCCAATAACTAACATCTCAACGTCCATCATTCCAATGCACACAATTTCAAGCCCAAACATCCTCTGGAAATTCTTGTTTTTCAGCATTATAGTGGGCTATTGCCTTTTCTATGCGCCTTTTGGCGTGAATGAAACTGACGGTGGGTTCTTAACAGGTCTGGCCTGGCAGGTGTTGAATGGAAAAGTATTATATCAGGATATTATTTACGTTCGTCCGCCATTATCTGTTTGGCTTCGGGCCCTAGAGCTTCAATTTTTACCTGAGTACTTTGCTGTGTTGGGCGAGCGCTGGATTTTTTATATCAAACTTGCCATGTATTCCTGGCTGGCCGCCGCGATTCTAGTACCGGGTGAGCGTCGCTGGCAATTAGCAGCATTGGGATTTGTCGTATCGGCACATTGCTACCCCCCCATGGCCTGGCATACGGTAGATGGGATCTTGTTTGCAGTGCTAGCTGCATTTTTTATTTTCCGCAGAAACGAATCATCCTATTTCGGGTACTGTGCAGGAGGTCTTTCGCTCTTTTGCACGCTGTTGTGTAAACAATCATTTTATCCCTTGCTCCCATTGTTTACATTGGTTTTATTGTTGGAAAAGGAAGGCCGATGGAAGGGAATAGCCAGTTTTTTTGGCGGATTTGCGCTGGGCACTACCTTGTTTTTTACTTATTTAGTTCAAAATAACATATTTGAAGGCTTTTTGCAAATGACAAGCGCTGCGGCATCAGGTGGACAAGCCTTTCAACATGGGGTGCTTGATTATTTTCGCATTACACCTGAACTTGCGTTGCCAGGTATCTTCCTGCTTACTCCCGTGGTTTGGTGGTTTTGGAAAGGAAAAAATTCAAAGCTTGCTGAAACGGCCTGGTCTTTATGGCTGCTTGCGCTGGTATTGAGTTATGCATCAGTTACCTGGCTTAGGCAGGACCATACTGTTCCATTTGCACAATCCCGGGCGATGTTTTGGGTAGCGGCAGTACTTTTTTTGTCTCAAGGTTCAAGGTCCCGTGTTCATCGGACATCACTACTATTGCTTGGTATTTCGTGGTGTGCCTCCGTAAGCTGGGGATATAATCTGCCGATACTTTTTGCAACACCATGGGTATGGGCAGGCATGGAGATAACCCGTATGCTTCAGGCTTCAAATACCAAAAATCAGAAATCATTTCTAAAAAATGCACTAACAATGCTTGTAATGTTGCTCCTTGCCTTCCGAATAGGTCACGAATTTGTGTACCGGGATGGCCGAAGAAACCAAATGACGGAACCAATGGGCGTAATCTTTCCGAAACTTTCAGGGGTCTATTCTGACCGGGAAACATCGGGGCTATATCAGGATCTTAAGCAATTAGCCGAGCAGTACGGGTCAAATTTTAAAGTGTTACCAGCATTTTCGCAAGCCAATTTTTTGACGAATACGTCGCCGCCACTCCCCTTGGATTGGGTGGTAAATCGGGAGACAAACAGCAATAATAATTTGATAGTCAATGAATTGAAAGAAAAAGGACCTGTGATTTTTATTCAAAAATCTTTTAAGCTAAAAATAGAATCAGATCCCGAAATGGACCTGACCCGATTGATTTTAGCGTCTGGAAAGATAGTCCAGGAAACGTCTAATTTCTGGGTGATAATGAACTATAGACTATGAACGATACACAAAGAACAGGTAACCGCACGATATTGCATTTGTGCGACTTTGACGGAACTTTGACCTGGGGCGATTCGCTCCTGCGGTTTCTATTTTTTGCTGTGCCCATTTCCCGGCTGCTCGTAGGCGGGCTGGATTTAATGGTCAAATTTTTCACCTTGATACTTGCGATGAAATGGTCAAAAAGTGCAGGCAAGGCTGCGGTGTTGTCCACCTTTTTTAAAGGAAAAACAGCCCGGGAAATGAGGACATTGGGGGCGGATTTTTGCCAAAAAGAGATACCAGCAATGCTTCGCGTTGCCTTGTTGGAGCAATTACGCTATGCTCACCAAAATGGCGAAACAGTGGTTGTCGTCTCCGCCTCTCCGGATGTGTGGCTTCGACCATTTTGTGCGGAAGAAGGATTTGAGTTGCTATGTACAGAACTTGAATATGTGGAGGATAAATTCACAGGCCAATTTTCCACACCCAATTGCAATGGGGCAGAAAAAGCAGCACGCATTCAGGCAGCGTATGACCTCGATGCTTTTGAAAAGATCGTGGCTTATGGCAATTCAAAGGCAGATGGGTCGATGTACGATTTGGCTACTAAAGTCTTTAAATTTTGATAAAGATCTTTCGCACAAACAACCATCGGCACGCCAGCCAGCAAACCAACATATAGGTTAAGGAGAACAGAAAAGAGCCGAGGTTGGTCGGAGCAAGCGACTGAAATAAATTGTCATATATCCACTCTTTAGCATTGGTAGTTGCATCTCCACTATTCCAGGTGATAGCGCCTAAAAGCATCACCAATGCTTCAGAAAGGACGTAGGCAAAAATGGAATTTGCGCCAAACGTGAGGAAAAAATCAGTCCCTTTTCGCCAGCCTTTGATATCGATTACCCAGATGCTGAGCGCAAGAAATATCATGGAGAGGCTGCCGACGTAGAGGACGTAAGAACTTGTCCAGAGTTTTTTATTGATAGGAAAATACAGGTCCCAAGCCAGGCCAATAAAACCCAAAACGACTGCAATGGTGAGCAGATCTCTTAACAACAAGTCTTTTTGACGCGATCTAAAGGCCATCAATGATCCACTAAACCAACCCAGTATTACGGTCACCACGGCAGGTAAAGTGCTTAAAACTCCTTCAGGGTCAAAATAAATGCGTGGCATACCCAATATTACCCGCTCCTGATAAAGGTGTCGTTCGCCAAAAAGCCAACGGTCTAATTGAAGTACGGCACTGCCATCGGCTGCATATGGGTCGCTGCCGGGTGTGCCAAACCAATTCAAAATGCCCCAATAAAGGAGCAGAAATGCCGCAGAAATACCTATTAATATTCGGCGTTCGCAAGTAAGCACTAATACGGAAGCAATACCATAGCCAAGTGCCAGCCGCTGCGGAACACCCATGATACGCCAGGTATCCCAATTCTCCCAGAGATAAGGAAAGTTGTTGAGTATCAGTCCGATGCCGAATAACAATGCGGTGCGCCGCAGGATCTTCCAGCCCGCTTCTGCCGACCATTTTCGGTCATATTTTGCAAAAGAAAACCACATCGAAACCCCTATAATGAACATAAACGAGGGAAAAACCAAATCGGTAAAGGTGCATCCATGCCAAACTGCATGGCGAAGTTGAGGATACACAAATTCACCTGTACCAGGCGTATTAACAATGATCATGAAAGCGATCGTCAGCCCGCGAAAAAAATCAATGGATAGGTATCGTTGCATAGGATGGTTGATGTATGACGTAGGATGTGTGGGGCGTGATCTGTTCAGGTCAGCACTTCTTTCTCCTTTTATTAAGTTGGTATAAAGAATCTCCTTGGTTCAACGTTCTTGTCTAATTTTGCGGGGGAAAGGTAATACATCCTACATCATACATCCAACACCTACATGTTATACGCTATTGGCACTAAAGTAAGGTTGCGTTTCACCGGAGAGCGTGGCACTATCACCGGAATTCTCGATGAAGGCATGTTACAAGTTCGGTTGGATGATGATCCGGATTTTGAGATTCCCACTTTTGAACAGGATCTGACACGAGACGAAGCGGCAGAGCCAGTCTCGGCGGCTGCTAAATTTATGCAGGGGAAATACGAGAAAAAGCCAGAGGCACCGCCAGCACGCCGTCTGCAAAGTCAATATAAAATATTGACGCCGAGGGGCTTACAGTTGGCATTCGAACCAATGCCTGGAAGGGATGGCTCTGTATCTCGTTATAAAGTATGGTTATTGAACGACACTTTGCACGAGTTCTTGATGGAATTTGACCTTTTTACAAATGCCCGTGATATAATCGTAGCAGATGATAAAATACCGGCAAGCACGGCCCTCGAAATGGGCGATTTCCTTTCTGATGACCTCAACGATGCGCCGGAAGTTTTCCTGCGTGTGAAACGAATTACCACGGCGGGTTTGGACGGGCCACTGGAGCATACGTTTAAAATTAAGCCTAAGCAGTTTTTTAACAGCCTGCTTATGGCACCTATCCTAAATGTTCTGGCTTACCAGTTTGTAGTCATCGATAAATTTGAGCGGGAAGATAAAAACGAGGTGAGCGATTTGAGGGCATTTGCAAAGCAGCAGGTGCGAAAACCTAAGCGTGAAAGCAATTCCAAGCCCTATAAGGCCTTTGACCCGGAAGCCTTGGCCAACTTTAACTCAGAGATCGATTTGCATATCCATAGCCTGATGAACGGCTTTGCCCGCCTGGATAAGGGTGAGATTCTGCGGATTCAACTACAACATTGTCAGCGATTTGTAGACAAAGCCGTCCGATTGGGTGCCCCTCGGGTATTCCTTATCCATGGGGTAGGAGAGGGCAAGTTGAAAGATGCCATCTCGGAGCAATTGCGCGGCAACCCGAATGTGGTGAAATTTAAAAATGAATACCACCACAAATATGGATATGGTGCTACGGAGGTAGTATTTTAATTACCCGTTTGCTTTGTTGTAATCTGCCAGGAATTTTTCCAGACCAATATCCGTAAGTGGGTGGTTGAAAAGGCCTAAAATAGCTGAAAGAGGGCAAGTCACCACGTCGGCACCTGCTTTTGCTGCCTGAATGATATGCAATGGGTTACGGATACTGGCAGCGAGAATGGCTGTTTCAAAGCCCGCCGTGCCATATATCTCAAAAATATCTTTGATGAGTTTCATACCGTCCCAACCCGTGTCGTCAATGCGTCCAATGAATGGAGAAACATAACTAGCACCTGCTTTCGCAGCCAAAATGGCCTGACCAGCTGAGAATACCAACGTACAGTTTGTCTTTATTCCTTCCTCGGTGAAGTGCGCAATGGCTTTCACTCCTTCACGGGTCATTGGTACTTTTACCACAATATTTTCGTGGAGTTCAGCGAGTATTTTCCCTTCGGCCACCATGCCTTTGAAGTCGATGGAAATAACCTCGGCACTTACATCGCGGTCTTTTCCTACAATTTCACAAATTTGGCGATAGTGTTTCAGTACCTCCTTTTCGCCTGTGATGCCCTCTTTTGCCATGAGGGAAGGGTTGGTAGTTACACCATCTAGAATGCCGAGTTCGGCAGCTTCACGGATATGGTCGAGGTTGGCTGTATCAACAAAAAATAGCATAATTATGGAATTGTGGTCAGGTTGATAAATATGGTCAATTTGATAAATGTAGTTAAGTAGGATTTAAACAATGTGGTCAATGTGTAGCACCCGAATGGATGTCGAACACATTGACCACATTTGTTACATTAACCTAATTAATCACACTGACCACATTGGAAAAATGGTCATATTAAAAAAATGCCGGACACACCGCTACGACCACATATCCTTGCTGCATTTCTGCCCTGGGGAGGTTTTGCAGGAGCTGGTCGCCCGGCACGCTGCAAAGGTAGAAACGAGTGACGGAAAATTGAAGTCAGAGCCGACTTATTTTTCCGATAAAAGCAAAGAGCACTTTGGGGCTGTTTGGTAATTGGTTTTAAGCCCTAAGTAAGCAAATTTTATTTCAGGCAAGGCAAAATTTGAAGTCGTATATAGTTCATACAGCATAAACTTTAATACTGGTTGAATTAAAGTTTAATGCTTGCCGGCCAAAGTCCAATTCCCAAACAAATGCTTAGTCTCTGTTTCCCAGCAGAGCCCACAACAGGTACATAAATTGCACCAGTGCAGACAAGGCGGCAGAAACATAGGTCATTGCAGCCCAGGTGAGTGCGTCTTTTGCACCATCATACTCAGCGCCACGGGCAAATCCGCTCCCGTCCAGCCAAACCAATGCGCGTTTACTTGCATCAAACTCCACGGGTAAGGTAACCAGGCTGAAAAGCGTGGTGACCCCAAAAACGCCCAAGGCAATGATGAGCATGATTTTATTATGGAACATACTAATGCCAGCAATACCAAACATGAACATGTATTGCTGTAAACTCGCAGCAATATTAACCATGGGAACCATTTGAGAGCGCATTTGGAGGAAACTGTATGCGGTTGCATGTTGAACAGCATGTCCGCATTCGTGTGCGGCAACGGCTGCTGAAGCTACTGAACGGCCATGATATACATCGTAACTAAGATTTACAGTGTGATCTGCCGGGTTATAGTGGTCTGTCAGTTGACCGTCCACCTGAATGATCTTCACATCATAAATTTGGTTGTACTTAAGCATGGCGGCAGCAACTTCGGCCCCGCTCATTCCGTTTTGGAGGGGTATTTCGGAATAATGCCTGAATTTATTTTTTAGGCGGGCACTCAAAATGTACCCGATGATCATAAAAACAACACTAATGACTATTAACATGGCTTTAAATTGTTTTAGTAATGTATGGTGAGTGGTTTTAAAATTCCCTATTCGGGGCGAAATTAGTGAGAAAATTAAACAAGCAAGATTCGAAATGGTTTTTACGGACCCTGGACTTTTTTGACGGAGGATATTAGACCAAGTTCGTGAAATAATCAATATCCAGACAAAGTCCCAAAGTCCAAAGTCCAATTGTCCAAAGTCCAACTTACATTTGCCCATCAAACCTTCTCATCGTGAATATTTTTGCCAGAATCCTTCGCACTTGGTATCGAAACATCCCCAAAGATGAGTTTGATCGACTTTTATGGGGTAAATACCTTCGCAGCTTGCTTTTCAAATTTTCCCTTTGGTTTTTTAGTATAACGATTGGGTTCACGCTTTTATATGCAATACTTCCCGTTCCGTTCACGCCATTGATGCTCCAACGCTGCTGGCAACAAGCCTGGGATCGTGAACGAGAGGTCCGTCTACGTCACGATTGGGTGTCTTTCAGTGAAATTTCTCCTCATCTTCAGCTTGCAGTGGTTTGTTCCGAGGACCAGGATTTTCTCGAACACGAGGGCTTTGATTTTGAAGCAATTGAAAAGGCTTACAAATATAACCAGAATCATAAGCGCAAGCGCGGCGCGAGTACAATCAGCCAGCAGACCGCAAAAAATGTTTTTCTTTGGCCGAGTCGCTCCTGGCTTCGTAAGGGATTTGAGGTGTATTTTACTTTTTTGATCGAGACAATTTGGAGTAAGGAGCGTATTATGACGGCCTATCTGAATAGTATCGAATTTGGAGATGGTATCTATGGTGCACAGGCTGCAGCGAAGTATTTTTTTGGGAAAAATGCGAAAGAATTAAACCGTCAAGAATCAGCCTTGCTTGCTTCTGTGTTGCCCAATCCCATTGAGCTCAATGTAGACAACCCTTCTGCCAAGGTTCGCCAACACCAGCAGTGGATACTCAGCCAAATGCGTATGTGGGGGGGCAAGATCGACTATGATGATCCAAATACGCCTAAGAAGGTTGATAGGTAAATCAGCGCTTGTTTGGGATTTTGGCACTTGGACGAATTACCGGGACAGTATTAGTATCCATACTACTGGACATTTTTGTTTTACCCCCAGAACCTTAAGGTTTTTGGAAACCTTAAAGTTCTCGATTTTAGAAAATGTCCAGTAGTATGGTTGGTACCTTGAACTTGCTATTTTGAGCGAATTCTGCCTAACTTTTTCGTTTTCAGGCACCACACTCTGCCTCGTCAATTAAGTGTCTTCTCATATAATACCCGTCTGATTTTTTTCAATTAATACGGTCCCGGAATATAGAAGCAAACGATTAGTTATGCCAAACATTGTCTTTAGGCTTTACTTCTGGTATCGTTTTGCCACCCAACATTGCGTTTTTGGGCATTTTTCCTGTTTTGAGTGGAATTTGTATGGTTCGTTTTGAGGTATCCTTCCACACATCTGCTGTCCTATGAATATTTTCTTTCGTTCCATCCGAATATTCTACTTCCAGCTGGATTGGTACGGGGATATTGCCTTTTCGTTCCACGTATGCCACATAATTAAGGCCTTCTGATGTGCTATCCATTTTTGATACAGTAAGGCTTAGATCAGGATACCCAAACTCGAAAAACCAAGGTTTCCAGTACCAGTCCAGGTTTTGTCCGGACACCATATTAAAGGTATTGAAAAACTCATAAGGGCCAGGGTGTTTGCTTTTCCAACGGTCCATATAAACGGTTAAACAATCGTGGAATTTTTCATAACCCAGCAGGTCATACAATTGTACGTAGGCTAATTGCGGGCGGGTATAAGCAGCAAAACCGTATGAGCGGCCATCCAAAGCCCGCGAGGGTACCATGGGAGGCACTTCCCAGTCGTTGCCAAATCCCCAGGATCCGCTGATGCTTTCCCGCTTATTTTCAAGGCTATCTACCAAAAAATGTTCGAAGAAATTGGCCCAACCTTCATCCATCCAGGCATGATCTTGCTCATTGATGCCCATCATAAAGGGGAAATAAGTGTGCGCAGCTTCATGCACCGTAAGACTTGTTACAAATTTTTCTGAGGTCGTTGCATCGTTAATCATCATTGGGTACTCCATGCCATCGTTACCATTAAATACCGTGAGAGCAGGGTAGGGGAATGGGTAGCCAGGTAACCAGTTACTCATCAGGTGGAGTCCATCCGCTGCAATGCGGGCAACGCGCTTAAAATCGTTAGATTTACTATCGTAAGCAGCGCTTACCAGGGTCCGGCGACCAAATTTTTCGTCCACGATTACCGAAGTCGCATCCCAATTGTAATGCGCACTCGCAGCAAATGCGAAGTCTGGCACTTCAGAGGCCTTGAACTGGAATACGTTCTTTTTAGCCTTTTTAAACACGATGCCTGCTTTTAGTTCTGCTTCCGAAAATATGCTGATCACCTCTGTACTGGCATGGGCTCGTTGCCAGCGTTCCTGAAATTTTGGCTGTAAAACATCGGAGGAGTTTTGCCACTCTCCGGTAGCCCAGGCCTGATATCCTTTGGGTAAGGTTATGGTTACGTCGTAGTTGGAAAAGTCGTGATAAAATTCCTGCAGACCATTGTAGGGTGCGCTGGCCCAACCATGAAGGTCATCGTAAACAGCAATTTCCGGATAAAAATAAGGGATGAAAAAGGTCGTGGCGTCACAGACACATTCCCGGGTGGCTTTTTTATCCTTAGGCATGGTAAACTCCCAGGTAACGAATAGTTTGAGAGAAGTGTGTGGGGCAAGCTGTGTTTTTAATTTCAGGTCGAGAAAAGTGTCATGCCGGCGTTGAGCGTCCTTATCTATTGGTATACCATTGACCAATAATTGTTTTATCTCCACGCCATTTGTCACATCTTTTGGGTCAATATCGTCTGAACGCTGTCCGCCCTTTCGGTATAGGTCGTGCTGTAGTTTGAGCCGAATTATTTTGAGCGAATCAGGGCTGTTGTTGAAATAAGTAACCTCTTGTGATCCTTCGAGTTCACCTTCTTTTGGATCGAGCTCAATATTAATCTTATAATCCGACCGGTTCTGCCAATATTGGACTCCAGGTGCTCCGTCCCAACTGCGCAGGCCTTTTTCGTAGGACTTCTCAAAATTTCGGGGAAAGGGGAGGGTCGTATTCTGAGCGGCACTTTTTCCTAAAAAAAAGGTCAGAAAAAAGGCTGGAAGTAATAATCGCATAAAAGTTTCGGTTGATAAATTCGGGCGAAATTAGAAAGGTTAAGCTGCCTTTTTAAGGTAAATTTGATGCTTTGAAAAAAAAGGTCGTGTTTTGGCCTGATTTTCAAGGGGTTAAAAAAACGTTTTGCTCACTAAATTTGAAAATCGTTCGTTTTATTCACAAAATAAGAAAAATAACCAATCTAAACTACAAACGATTCTGCCAATGCGCCAGTACATTTTTACGTTCACAACACTCGTTGCTTTCGTTTTTCTAAGTTCCTTCTCGATTCAGGTGGAAGAAATTGGCAAAGCAGGCTACTACGCCGATGCGCTTCAGGGCCGCAAAACAGCCAGCGGAGAACTATACGATAAGTTTGAATTCACTTGTGCCCATAAAACCCTCCCTTTCGGTACAAAGATAAAAGTGACCCGACTTGATAACAACAGATCGGTGGTCGTGCGTGTCAATGACCGGGGGCCATTTATTGAAGGTTATATCGTCGATCTTTCCCGTGCTGCTGCCGAAGAAATTAATCTCATTAAAATCGGTGTGACACAAGTCAAAATAGAACTTGTATCAACGGTATCCAATAGGCGTGCAGTGGCTGAAACGAATAATAGCGCCCAATTACTCACCCAGCAAAGTAGCACTAAACCCCGTAGTTCAGCTCAATATGGCTCCGATTTAAAACCTGTGGGCGTTAAAGAAACAGCTGATCTTGGTAAAACATCAAATGAACTGTTCTCCGTCGATATGCAAATGATGCGAAAAACAGGCTTCGGTGTTCAAGTCAGTACCCTCTACGATTCTGATAATGTGCTGCCAACGGTTAAAAAACTTCAGCAGGACTGGCCAAACAAAGTATTGGTCAGCTTAGAGCGGGATGAGACCTACAATAAAAGTACCTATCGGATTATACTTGGTCCATATATTGACAATAAAACTGCAGCTGTGCAACAGAAAGTGGCTGCAAAAAAAGGATTTAAAGGTTGTTTTATTGTGGACCTGGGTTCGATGTAGGTTATCCGCTGGTTTTTTAACCGTTGGCAGCACCAGTAATTAGCGCATTTTGAATAAAAACTCTTCTTTTCATGGTGTCAAGCGTTTTAAAATGAATTGTCAAAGTTTAGTTTCGGTCAGCCAGACCTTCATTTTTTTAGGTTTGCGTGTTAGTTTTTGCCAGCCTGTCTGACCTAGCACACTGATGGCGGTAGCCCAGGCATCGGCTTTTGTTGCATTTGGGGCTTGAATAGTCACCAGGATATGGTGTGTCAGACCCCAACCGCTACGCGGATCTACAATATGGGAATAGCGCCTGCCATCCACTTCTAAGTAGCGATATGTAGCACCGGAAGTAGTGATGCCGCAATTAGTGAGCCGAAGCGTCGTGAGGGTGCGACTTGAAGTCGCACCCTCATTTTGATCCGCTGGAATCTCAATCGCCCATCCGGATTTGCCTGGCGGAGCGTCCCCCAACGCAATATCTCCGCCCGCATCAGCCAAAGCACGGTGGATACCGTTTTTTCGCAAAATTTTCAGACAACGATCTGCTGCAAAGCCCTGTGCAATGCCGCCCAGATCCAGGCGCATCCCGACGGTATTAAGGGCTATTTTTTTACCCTTTTTAAACACCATATTTTGAAAGCCGACCAATTGGCGCGCAGCTTCAATCCGCATGCTATCAGGCAGTTCTTTCAAATTCCGGGCTCTGCGCCAAAGTCTGGTCAGTGGCCCGACGGTCGCATCGAATGCCCCGTTGGTTTGGCGGGAAAAACCCTTGGAAAGTTTCAGAATCTGCCAGAGATCATAGGAAACCCGAATGGATTGGCCACTTCCCGCAGCATTGCAAAGGCGGCTTAATTCGCTTTCAGGCAGGTAGTCGCTCATGCTGGCATTCATGCAGTCAACCGCGGCGAACGCCTGGTTTGCTGCCTTGTGCGCCTGGTTTTCTGAATTCGCGTACATCACCAGTCGGAAGGTAGTTCCCATTTGAGGATGGGCAAATTCGAAACGGCGTAAGGTGTCAGGATAAACCGTCCAGGAAAATGCCGTGCCAGGCAAAAGCACCCAGCACGGCAAACAGATTAGGAACCTTACTCTTATGTCCATTGAACGGGATTTAGATTACCTTAAAAACCCCTGGCATGGCGCAGGGGTATACCCCATCGGGGCCAGGCAGCACCCTGGGCGAAGCATTCCAGTCCAGCATTTCTGGCATAAGTACGGTTTGTGAATTAAGCGCAGCATCCCATTCAACCACCTGGCCGGAATAAGTAGCCAGGCGGCCCAAGATGGCCGTCATGGTACTTTTAGCTGCATTTTCAGCATCGGCAAATCGGTATTCACCCTTGGCAATTGTTGCAAAAAGTTCGTCGTGTTCAACCTGATAAGGGTTTGGATCATTCTTTGCATCGTAGTTCATCAGCGATTTACCCTTTCGGGTAATGATCATGCCAGGCGCTGGGGCGTTGCCATTGGTGCCATGAAAACCTTCTGTAACACTGTCTTTGGTTCCTGGGATTTGACGGCATTGACTGAACATTCTGGAGCCATCAGCATACTCATACTCGACCGTGTGATGGTCGTAAATTTCCCCGGTCTCTTTTCCAATACGTACCTGACGGCCACCTGAGCCAAAGGCGCGAATGGGATAAGCCTGCTTTGCCCAGTTGCTTACATCAAGATTGTGGACGTGTTGCTCCACGATATGATCGCCGCAGAGCCAGTTAAAATAATACCAGTTGTCCATCTGATATTCCATCTCCGTCTGCTCTTTCTTACGTGGATGAATCCATAGAGCGCCCATATTCCAGTATACACGCGAGGTGATGATATCTCCGATTGCACCGTCATGGATTTTGTCGATCCATTGGCGGTAAATCGTCTGATAGTGCCTTTGAAGTCCGACTACAACATTGAGTTTTTTGCGTTTGGCTTCCTGCGCTGCGGCCAATACCCGGCGAATACCAGGGCCATCAACTGCTACCGGTTTTTCCATAAACACCTGTTTGCCTTGTTTTACCGCCTCTTCAAAATGCATTGGGCGGAATCCGGGAGGTGTGGCCAGTATGACAACATCTGCTAAAGCAATTGCTTTTTTGTAGGCATCAAATCCTACGAATTTACGATCTTCAGGGACGTCCACTCGGTTTTTTACGGAGCCTGGTACCCCCGCAATATCTTGTAGGTCTTCTGCTGTGATATTTTTGTAAGCGGCATCTATCTTGGCACGGAAGGCATCGGCCATAGCCACGAGCTTCACATTTTGCTTGGTCAGTAGGGCTTGTAGGGTTGCTCCGGTACCCCGGCCTCCGCATCCAATGAGTGCTATTTTGATCGTATCATCTACCAGACTGTGAGCGGCCTGTGCTAAGGGGAGTCCAGAGAGCATAGCGCCACCCGTGAGTATGGTGCTGGTTTTGAGGAAATCCCTTCGGGTCGTTTTGTTTTTTTCCATGTTGAATAGGTAATTGAAAAAGTGCCGTGCGAAGATAAATCATTGGAATGATTTTCGTCGCAATTGACTTGGGTTAACCTTGGCAAACATTTTGAGTTCCACCGAAAAAGCACTAAATTATAGGACTAAACGCTCTTTTTGCTTTTTTTATGTTGCTTTTTATCTCTTCAGCCTGGGCACGATCGCCCAAATAAAACCTGAAAAAAGCCCCACAGTGCAGAGCGGGAAGCAGTTGATTTTTGTGCGCAAAAACGGCACAATTTGCCAATATTTTGATCTGGTAATCAAAAAAAACTCGGGCAGCACATCGCATGATGCACTGCCCGAGTCCTGGTAATCGTAAAGAATAATGCTATAAATCTTTGATCTCAGCCACCAATTTGCCCAACATGTCTTTAGCATCGCCAAAAAGCATCTTGGTTTTAGGGTGGAAGAAGAGTTCATTTTCGATGCCAGCGTAACCTGCACGCATACTGCGTTTCATTACGATCACATTTTTGGCTTCCCAAACTTTTAATACCGGCATGCCGTAAATAGGGCTGCTTGGGTCATTCTCTGCGGCAGGGTTTACCACGTCGTTGGCACCTACAACGATCACTACATCTGTGGAGTTCATGCCTGGGTTGGCGTCCTCCATTTCAACAAGTTTTGGATAAGGAACATCTGCTTCTGCCAGCAATACGTTCATGTGACCGGGCATTCGACCCGCTACAGGGTGTATCGCGAAGCTGACTTCTACGCCTTTTTCTTCCAGTTTTTTCTCCAGTTCATGACAGATATGCTGGGCTTGTGCCACGGCCAGGCCATACCCTGGTACAATGACCACTTTGCCGGCATAAGCACACAAAATAGCCGTATCGGTCAGGCTAATCTCCTTTACGGTTTGATCGCCAGCCGCGCCTTTTTCGCCACCTGCGCCACCACCGCCAAAAGAACCAATGATCACATTAAGGAGTGAACGATTCATGGCTTTGCACATCAGGACTGTCAGGATGGTACCGGCAGAGCCTACCAAAATACCACCAGTGAGCATGATCGGGTTGTTGTATAAAAAGCCGCCAAAAGCAGCTGCCATACCAGTAAGTGAGTTGAGCAACGAGATCACAACGGGCATATCAGCCCCTCCAATAGGCATTACGAACAGGATGCCATAGATCAGAGAAAGTGCTAAAAGTATCCACAAGACTGAATGACCAATCATTTCAGGTTGAGATACAGCCAGTCCTAAAATGCCAAAGATCCCAACTAAAAGCAACAGGTTAAAATAAGTAAGTGCTTTGGAGGAGAAGTCTTTGATTTTTTCATCCAATTTGCCGTAAGCGATGATACTACCACTAAACGACACACTTCCGATAATCAGCCCCAGAAATACGATGAGCAAATAACCCGACGATCCTTCAGGGTGGGAATGGTATTCAACCAGCGATATGATGGCTGCACAGGCACCGCCCATGCCGTTAAAAAACGATACCATTTGCGGCATGGCCGTCATTTTGACCTTCATGGCCATCATCCATCCGATGACGGTGCCGACGCCCATTGCCCCCAGAATCCAGGGGACATTTCCGATGGGTTGGCCTTCTTTTTGGTGAAAAAGTATGGTCGCCAAAATAGCGATCCCCATGCCAGCGGCAGCCATTAAGTTGCCGTTTCTGGCTGAATCAGGGCCGCTCAATCGTTTGAGACCTATGATAAAGGTGATAGACCCAATAAGGTAGGAGAGTTCTAGGAGAAAGTTGGACATATCTTAGGATAATGTGGTCAATTTTATGAATGTGGTCAATGTGATCACCGGGCTCAATGTGATAAATGAGCTCAGGTTTGTTTAAGGTGGTCAATTAAGCAGGCAGGTATCAAATTTAAATTGACCACCTTTCCATCATTAACCACATTTCACACATTTACTTTTTTTTCTTAAACATTGCAAGCATTCGGTTGGTGACTACAAAGCCACCTACCACGTTCAAGGTGCCGAGTAAAACGGCCAGGAAACCCAGGATAAGGGCCAGATAATCATCGGAGTGCGCATGACCCATCACGATGATGGCGCCAATGATCACCACTCCGTGAATGGCGTTTGCGCCCGACATGAGCGGGGTGTGCAGGATGGCCGGCACATTGGAGATCACCTCGATGCCCAGCAAAATACTGAGGATTACGATGTAGATCGTCTGTTGATTTTGAAGAAAAAATTCTGCCATAGTTTGGACGTTGGACGTAAGGACTTTAGACGTTGGACTTATTGATGTTGGACCTTAATACACGGTATCAAAACTGCTTTTGAACCCGGCTTCAGGCAAAATCTGCTTCAAATGATGCTTCAAATGTTCCCCGTAATCGGCCATGATAAAACCGAGTGTAAAGGGTTTTGATTCATCTATTGAGATTGTATTTTCAAGTTTTTCAGTTGGGGTTTTTTGGATGATATGGGCCAGGTGACGGTTAAAGTGTTCCCACAAAGCAAGGAGATTCAACCAATTTGCGGATTCATATCCTTGTGCTTCGACCCAAAAATTCTGGGCATAACCCACAAATTCGACATGAGAATCAGTCTGCATGGTACGCACAAATTTGTGCTGATTGTTGCTGGCCGAATCGATCAAATGCCCAAGAATCTCCTGTTTTGACCACTTTTCGGAACCTGGCTTTATCCGGGCCTCCGCCGCTGAAATCTGATGGAGCAAAGGCAACGCTTTATCCAGGGTTTCAAGTAGGTGCTGTGCAGTTTGCTCCATTGTTATTGTTTCCCTTTTTCAGTATTCCCAGTTGCTATTGGTATCCCAGATCGAGACGGCATCAAAAACCCATTGACCACATTAGTCACAATGACCACATTAATTCATCGCTCCTTTCACCCGTTCGCTCACTACGTTCCCTTCATGCGCCACACAGGTAGCTGCAATAATATCATCCTCCCAATTGAGGGTGAGTTCGCTTTTGATCATGAGCAGCTTGAGGAAATTGACAATGTTTTTGCCAAACATCACACTGGCATCTTTCGACACAGAACCAGCAAGATTAGAATCGCCAATCAGTGTCACGCCATGTGGGTGGGTTGTTTTTCCATTTTCAGTCAGCTCGCAGTTGCCACCGGTAGAAGCCGCCATATCTACAATGACCGCGCCAGCCTTCATAGCTGCCACCGTTTCCTTGCGTATAAGTACAGGCGCTTTCCGGCCAGGGATTTGGGCTGTGCAAATGATTACATCCGCTGCAACTGCCTTATCGTGAATGAGTTGCGCCTGACGTTGCTTGAACTCTTCTGTTTGTTCAACCGCGTATCCGCCGGCTGCTTTATCGTCTACAGCGCCTTCGACCTCCACGAATTTCGCACCAAGGCTCATGACCTCTTCTTTGGCTGCTGCCCGTACGTCAAATGCTTCTACTACTGAACCCAGCCGTTTGGCGGTAGCAATGGCCTGGAGACCAGCAACTCCGGCGCCCAAAATGAGCACTTTTGCAGGTTTGACCGTGCCAGCTGCAGTCATGAACATTGGGAAGAAGGTAGGAAGGTGTGCTGCTGCGGTCAGGACGGCTTTGTAACCGCCTACTGTTGCCATGGAGGAAAGCACGTCCAGTGCTTGTGCACGAGTGCTACGTGGGGCCATGTCGAGACTGAATCCGGTGATATTGGCTTTGAGCAGATTTTCCACTGCTCCGCGATTGCCAAGCGGATTGAATTGCCCAATCACAATTTGTCCGGCGGCCATTTTAGAAATGGTCTCGATGGTCAGAGGGTGGATTCTGGTCAGCACATTTGCGTTTTTTAAAACCGCATCGGTGTCGGCGATTTGTGCGCCTTGTGCCTCGTAACTTGCGTCGTCGAAGAAGGCAGTTGCGCCTGCGCCTTGCTCAACAAGGATTTTGTCAAAGCCCAGTTTTGTCAGGGCGGAGATGGAATCTGGGGTGATGGACACGCGATGTTCGCCGTCGCTTTCTTTCAAAATGCCAAGAGTCATGGGTGGTGGTGATTCGTATATTGGTGAATGGTATTTTGGTGTATTGGTGAATGGTATTTTGGTGATTGACTTATTAGAGAGGGATTTTAGGTAAGATAGGCACTTTTTAGCTGATCAGTTTGCCAATAATAGGTTAACCAATCACCAATATACCAGTCAACAATATACCAATCACCCATAAATCAATCGCCAATCATCAGGTATTCCGAGGCCGAAAGTAGTACGTTTTCTAAAAGTCAGAAATTGTTTCCAAAATTTGCTGCATACAAATCTTTTTTACAACCGGTTATTCGCCAGATATAGTTTCATAAATGGTTGATTTACAGGCAAAAAATCATGTTTTAAAATTTTTAACTGCCGTTATTCAAGAACAAAAATTTGTGAATCCAAATCAAGATTTCCGGGTTTTACGGCGTACGTATGAAATCTAACCAAGTATTTTTGCCAAGGCTGCCGTCTTCACTATACCCTGGTATCAATCGCTTCACCCGTTTTGCATATTCCTCGTATTCCGTTCCAAATTGCCTTCGCAATTTGTTTTCTTCATATTGTAGACCAATCGGTAAAACCGGAAGTTTGGACCAATCCTGGCGGAAAACCATTCTTTGACCCCATCCGCAGCCAGAAGGCTGTGCAAGGCAAAATAGGCGAGGAGAAGGGTGAAGGCCAGGACTGGTTGTTGGTTGGGCATAATGTCTGTTTGAGAAGTATCTAATGTCGCAAGCGTCGAAGTTCAGAAAGAAACCAAACAACTACACGATGCCCCAATTTTTACCACTTCAAAAATACCACCTTTTGAACGCCTTTCCTGAGAAAATGAACTTCGTCTACCCTTTTTTATAAATAGTGCTTATTAAGGGGAGCAAAATTGCTATTTTCCTGCTTTATAGAACTGTCCGGTTTTTTAGGGAGGCACCTTTCCAAGGTTGGTATGGTCTGTATGCTATTTCATTACGTCATAGATTGTAAAATCCGGATAGCCCACATAGGCGATATCATATTGCTTAGAGGTTGGTATTTCCTCCACCTTTTTAAGGCCGTTTGCGTAGGTGGTTCGTGTGGTGGTCCCACCCCAATCCGTACTGGCAATGCTAATTTCCTTAGCATTATCCCAAGGATATTTTTTCGACAATTCAATTTTGGTCCATCTTTTAGCCGATAGTTCAAAACACTCCTTGATTGTTTTGCCTGAAAAAAAATCGGATAGGAAGGTTAGGCAGCCATCTCCCAGGTTATTGGCATAATAGCAGGAGGCTCCAATCTTAAAGAAGGGTGTAGCATAATCACTAACTCTAATGGTTGCTTCTCCGATCCCGATATCTCCGGAATCATCTGCAGATGATCCGGCGCCTCGGCATACCGATTTAAAAATGACTATGGCATTGCTGTGAAGTTCAAGCTCTTCTACGATTCTGTTACTCGAAACCATGGATTGAAGGCACAAGCCTCCTGATTTCCCACC
This sequence comes from Lewinellaceae bacterium, assembly GCA_947476195.1. Taxonomy (GTDB): domain Bacteria; phylum Bacteroidota; class Bacteroidia; order Chitinophagales; family Saprospiraceae; genus M3007. The sequence goes on from CANJPT010000075.1 coordinate 22,917, forward strand.
CTCCCCAAGGGTGCTTCCATGTCCTGAATAAATAAA
>CANJPT010000076.1 GCA_947476195.1 Lewinellaceae bacterium
ATGATCTCCATACGGTCCAGCAAGGCTGGCTGAATGGTACTTAGCGTGTTGGCCGTAGCAATGAACATGACCTTCGAGAGGTCAAACTCAAGCTCCAGGTAGTTGTCGTAAAACGAAGTATTCTGTTCCGGATCAAGCACTTCAAGCAGCGCAGAAGAAGGGTCGCCCCGGAAGTCCTTGCCTACTTTATCGATCTCATCAAGAATAAATACCGGGTTGCCGGCCTTCGCTTTTTTCAAAGACTGCACGATACGGCCCGGTAAGGCTCCGATGTACGTTTTGCGGTGACCACGGATCTCTGCCTCATCGTGCAGACCGCCGAGACTCATACGTACGTATTTGCGCTTCAAGGCTCGGGCAATGCTCGCGCCGAGGGATGTTTTACCAACCCCGGGAGGGCCTACCAGACAAAGAATAGGCGCTTTCATATCGCCCTTGAGTTTCAAAACAGCCAGGTGCTCCATGATCCGATCCTTCACTTTGGTGAGGCCATAGTGATCGCGGTCGAGCACCAGTTGTACTTTTTTAAGGTCAAACTGATCCTTGGTATATTCCTGCCAGGGCAACTCGAGGAGTGTTTCCAGGTAAGTGATCCCAATGGCATATTCCGCGATCTGCGGATTCACCCGACGCATCTTATTGACTTCCCGATAAAAGGCTTCATCGACTGGTTTTGGCCATTTTTTCTTCTTGGCGCGACGAACCAGTGCCTCAATTTCCTCCTCCTGAGGATTGTTGCCCAGCTCTTCCTGAATGGTTTTGAGCTGTTGATTGAGGTAGTAATCCCGTTGTTGTTTTTCAATATCCACCCGTACTTTCGACTCGATCTGATCTTTTAATTCGAGTAGTTGCAGCTCCGAGTCCATGTGCTGGAGAATGGCGCTGGCCTTATCCTTGAGGTTGTTGATCTCCAGGATCTCCTGCTTGAGATTGACCGGAATGCCCAGGTTGGAAGCAATGAAATTGAGCAGAAAATTGTCGTTGTTGATGTTTTTCAACATCACGACGGCCTCGGAAGGAATCTGAGGCGAGAGCTCTATGATCTGGCGTGCAGCATCCCGCACGCTGCTGATCATGGCGCGGAATTCGAGTTTATTTTTAGGCGGATCGTATTCGAGGGTACTGATCTGACCGACCATGTATGGGTCGTCGTGCATCAGGTCGTCGAGGTGGAAACGCTTTCGGCCTTGCAGAATGGCTGTTGTGGAGCCATCTGGCATTTTGAGGAGTTTGAGAATACGCGCCACCGTACCCACCTGATACAGGTCGCGGGCAGAGGGTGATTCGATCTTGAGATCCTTTTGGGAGAGTACTCCAATATATCGGTCGCCTTCATAGGCGCGCTGAACGGCACGAATACTTTTGTCGCGCCCCACCGTAATGGGGGTAACAATACCGGGGAACAGCACCGTATTTTTCAACGGAAGGAGTGGCACAGTGTCTGGAAACACTTCTCCAGCCTTCTCGTCGTCTTCTTCAAGAGAGAAAAGTGGCACGAAGTCAGGCTCATCGTCTGACTGTTGCGACATCAAATAGTTATCAAACATACAAATAGATACGAGTTGGGGAATAACGGATGAAAATGCCGCGTTTTTCAATGGCGCAAACATGGGAAATAAGCTGGAAAGTATGGCAAGAAAAGTAGGTTTGTGTCAACCTGACAACAAATTTGTCTTTTTTTTACCAATACCCCCATGGCAAACAGCTTGCCAGCACGAAAATACACCACCATTGGCAGATAGACAAAAGATGAATACGACAAAACGGCAGGTCAAAACCGCAATAACACCAACCGCAACCTTCCCCTATATTCCGATGGCACGATACATTCCGAAGCATTCAGCTGCAAGGAATCGCGGAAACGTAGGCGTAATCCCTGGTTAATGGTATTGAGTAGGCTATTGCGGTCAAAGTCTCCAATTGGATTAACCACGTACTCGCTGCAGGTATTTTCATACTTTATTTCGTCGTTGAAAAGGAAGCGCATCTTATCCACGTTTCGCAGGAGAAAGTAGGAAGAAAATGTGCCGTCATCGTCCTGAGAGTATTGTTTTTTATGCAAGGCGGTTTGCCATTGGGTTTGGCCATTGGGTTGAAATGCTACCAAAAAAACATCATCATAATAATAGTTCACTATCGTTCGCATCCCATCATGAAAAAAGCCCTGTCCTGCGGCTGCTCCTTGCAAGGTTTCGTGGTATCGTTCAACTACCATGATTATGCCCCCGTCTTGCCGCAAAAGTAATTCGCGCAATTCTGTATCTGCAATTCCACGGGAATCGTCCCCCCCACCTTTTTGCTTTAAAATAGCTATAAATTTTTCGTCAAATGGTTCATAATGAAGCACCTGAGTTAATTCTGAGCCTGGCGTCGAACTGAAGTAGAAGGCCCCATTTACACGATCCCCGCCTTTTTCCGACCAAAGTCCTGCTCCGCTTAGACAGTTGTTCAGATTATCAAAAATGAATTTGGAATTGACGGTCAGATATGGGCCCAATGGCACCTGATTTTCATGGATTCCAGCTGGATCGAACCGACGGATATTGAGTTCGTGTTTATCCAGTTTGCCCTTGTGGTTATTTTTTTCGGTTAACCAGAAGAATGACCCTGTGTTGCTGAGTGCAAGCTCCGGTTGGCGATCCTCAAAAGCATCCGTCGTTTCAGCTACCAACTGGGTAGTATCCCACAACAATTTCATTTTGTCTAAAAGGAAACAACTGGCCTCGATCCGGTTGCGTTCAGCAGTATTATAGACCACAATACAATTTCGATCATCACTTTGGACATAATCGAGCACAGGGGTAACAAAAAGCCGTTCGCCATAATCTTTGAGCATCATACTGTCAATCAGATTAGCCCCAGGATCATACTTGTGTACGCGCAGGATCGTGTGTCCGCGGCGACGCATCTGATACACCACCGAAAAATCATTTCGGCCCGGTATTACGGCGATCACTTGCATACCGCGCCGGTCGAGGTCATTGAGGTCTTTACTCCAGCTAAGGTGCATCTGAGCATCAAATGCCTGCACCACAAAATCGTCGTAACGGTCCCGGAAGACCAAAACACGGTCGCGTAGTCGTCCAATGAGCTCGTAACCATAATCTGAGCGAATGAAGATCGGATCGGATACAATAGCTGCCTGACTGTACAAGGCATTGAATGCCTGGCAGAAAAAAATGAGTGTGAGGAGTATTTTTTGCATAGTTTGGAAGAATGCTGTTTTTTTGACAGGTCTGGACTTTTGACACCATCACTATTTTGTCCAAATTTATAGACAATTTTGCACCCATGAAAATTCTCCTCATCAACGGCCCCAATCTTAACCTACTTGGAACGCGCGAACCTGAAATTTATGGTGACCAGAGTTTCGAAGTTTTTTTTGAATTTTTGAAAAATAGCTTCCCCGACGTAGCGCTTGAATATTTTCAGAGCAACCATGAGGGCGCACTAATCGACAAGCTGCACGAAGCTGGTTTCAGTGCCGATGGTATTGTGCTTAATGCTGGTGCATTTACCCACACTTCCGTTGCCCTGGGAGATGCTGTGGCTGCTATTTCTACGCCTGTTATCGAAGTACACATCAGCAATATACACCGCCGTGAACCATTCCGCCATCATTCTTTTTTGTCTGCGCCCTGCGTGGGAAGTATTGCTGGACTGGGACTGGAAGGATACCGGCTTGCAGTAGTGTGGTTTTTAAAGCAGCATTGACCTTTTGATTTTACTGCAAAAATTAGCCAATCTACAAATTTCACTTCTTTCCCTCCTTTATTTGACGGTACTTTCGCCTTTCAAAATTCAAGACTATTGGACTTTTGGACGTTGGACTTTCGACCATCAATCTAAGGTACAACTTATAATTTTTTCAAGTCCAACATCCAATAGTCCATCGTCCAATAGTCCAACATCTGTATCCATGCTTAATCGACTTCCTTTCCTGGCATTTCTATGCCTTTCAGCAACCCTTTCAGCTCAAAGTTTTTACGAACCTGCAACCTTGCAGGAAGTGAAGATCACCTTTTTTCAGGCCAACTGGGATGCTAAACTTGATTCGCTCAAAGCAATCGACAATGGCGTATACCTCTTAGCTAAATCCGTAGAGATAAACGGACAACTCTTTGATTCTGTTGGAGTTAAATACAAGGGAAACAGCTCGTACAATACTAACAACGCTAAAAATCCAATGCACCTGGAATTAAATTTTGTCATAAAAGGACAAAATTACAATGGGGTAAAGGACATCAAACTGGGCAACGGATTCTCCGACCCGACCTTTATTCGCGAGCCGCTTTCCTACGAAATTGCCCGAAAATACATGGACGCTCCCCGCGCCAACCACGCCAAAGTCTGGATCAATGGCAGCTACTGGGGTTTGTATAGCAATGTGGAAAGCATCAACAAACAATTTCTGCAAAACCACTTTTATACCAGCGGCAACCGCTCCTTTTTCAAGTGTAATCCCGAAGACTTCGGCGGACCCGGCACGGGCGGAAATTACCCTGACCTTGTTTATTCCAGTGCCGACAGCGCGTTCTATTATAGTAAATATGACAAACAATCCGACTATGGCTGGGCCGAACTACTCCAACTCATGGAGACCCTCAAAAACAATCCCAATTCTGCCGAAAATATTCTCGACGTAGACCGCGCCCTTTGGATGCTTGCCTTCAACAACGTGCTGGTAAATCTTGACTCCTACACAGGAGCCTTTGCCCAAAATTATTACCTCTACCATGATAAGAATGATCGCTGGTTGAGTACAGTCTGGGATTTAAACATGAGCTATGGTGCCTTTCCGCTACTAAACACCAACCAGACGCTCAGCCTCGCACAGATGAAACAAATGGACCCGCTTGCGCAGTCCACCAACTCGAATCGCCCGTTAATCAAACAACTGCTTGCCAACCCTACCTGGAAGCGGATGTACCTGGCCCACCTGAAAACCATTCTGCTTGAAAATTTTGCATCCGAGTCTGATTATAAGGACCGGGCTTCTGAACTCCAGTCCGTGATCGACGCAGCCGTGCAAGCCGACACCAAGAAATTTTACACCTACGCCAATTTCCAAGCCAACATTACCAACAGCGTCACCATCGGTGGAGGCGGTCCGTTTAATACCATTCCCGGCATCGCAGATCTAATGAATGCCCGCCATACCTTTTTGATTACCAACGCAAATATTACCCCGCTGGCACCCACTATCACGAACATTTCCGGAGGAGGTATAAGCACCTTTACGGTGACCGCGCAGGTACAAAATGCTACCACAGTCACCCTTGCCTGGAGAGCCGACACCTCTGAGGTGTTCCAAAAAACGGCCATGCTCGACGATGGCCAACACCAGGACGGGAGCGCGGGCGACGGTGTTTTTGGCGGATCTTTCCTGCTGACCGACCCAACCGGTCAATACTATATTTATGCTGAAAACGCGCAGGCGGGTACTTTCAGCCCGGCCCGTGCAGAACATGAGTTTTACCTTGCTACACCAGACCTTCCTAATACGGGCGAAGTGGTTATCAATGAATTGTTGGCCGACAACAAAAACGGCGAAGTAGACGAAGCCGGAGAGAATGAAGACTGGCTCGAACTTTACAACAATACAAACAGCCCCATCAGCCTTTTTGGGCTGTACCTCACAGACAATCCAAGCAATCGCAGCAAATGGGCCTTTCCGGCCAACGTCAGTATCCCGGCACATGGGTTCATCATCGTTTGGCTCGATAATGACGATTTGCAGGGACCCTTCCATGCCAATTTCAAACTGTCGGCCAGCGGCGAAACCCTAATGCTTTCGGACGGCGCTTCTATCATACTGGATCAGGTCACTTTTGGCCAGCAATTGCCGGATGTTACCTTTGGTCGTTACCCGAATGGCACGGGCAACTTTACCTTTATGCCGCCTACCTTCGACGCAGTCAATTCCTTGACGATCAAGACCTCAGAACCTTACGAACAAAATTCACTGCGCGTTTTTCCCAATCCTTCCACGGGTGTTTTTGTCGTGAAATCATCGCAGGCATTGGGGAACTTAAGGGTTGTGAATGCCTTTGGACAAACCGTATTTTCAGGAAAATTTGAGGAAGAAGTGGACGCCGTTTTAAATCTTGAAAATTTACGTGCCGGGCTTTATTTTATTCAAACGGAAAATGGGGTTGCCCGGGTGGTGAAGCAGTGATTTTCTGCTAAGAGCTTGTTTGGGGTTTAAAACCTTTGGTATATACACAAGGTCAATATAGACCAAGAGCGATATTTTTTTGACAGGATTAACAGGATATCTTGTCAAAAAATATCATCATTCTGTGCAGAAAGAAAAGATCTGTAAACCTTATACAAGGTTTACCAACTGCCAATCATTAACACCAATTATAACACAATCCATGAATACAAAGAAACTACGCCTTCTATTCGCCCTTGCGTCCTTCGCCTGTTCGCTCCAGGCACAAGTCGTGGTGAACGAATATTCCTGCGCCAACTGGCAGCAATTTTATGATTTCTATCAAGGTACAGAGGATTGGGTCGAACTCTACAACCCCTCCGCGGCTCCGGTGGATCTGAGCGGTTACTACCTCAGTGACAACGACAATAAGCCAACGAAATGGAGCTTTCCGGTAAATTCGGTCATTGATGCCAATGGTTTCCTATATATCTGGTGCTCAGGACGAGATTTGAAAGACCCACAGGGAAAATTGCACACGAATTTTAAGCTGACACAGACGAAAAACAATGCAGAGCATATCATTTTAGCCGATCCGGGAGGTGCGATTCTGCAAGATATTCCGGTTGAAAAGACCCAAACCCACGAGTCACGCGCACGTTTCCCTGATGGATCGAACGAGTGGCGCATTTCGCTCGAACCCTCTCTGGGCAGTACTAACAACAACACCCTTACCAATATAGCCTTCGCTGCGCGACCCACCCTGAGTCAACCCGCTGGGTTCTACACCGACGAAGTGACCGTTGCTATAAGCAGCACAGAAACAGACGCTGTGCTTCGGTATACGCTGGATGGCACAGAACCCAATATCAACTCAGTCCTGTATACGCAGCCGATCGTGCTAACCAAAACAACGGTGGTAAAGGCGGCAACATTTAGCAATAACCCTTTAATCCACAAGAGTTTTGTACAATTCAACACCTATTTTATAAACGAAAACCACAGCCTCTCAGTAGTCTCTGTGGCTTCTGACGGAGTATTGGATCTGGCCAATGGAAACCAAGGCCTGAGGCCCTGGGGAAGCATTGAGTTTTTTGACAAAAGCAAGCAGCGCAAAACGCGCACCTATGGCGAGCTTAACAGCCATGGTCAGGATTCATGGGCCAACGACCAACGCAGCCTCGACTGGATCAGCCGCGATGAAATGGGCTACAATTACGCCCTGCAAGAACAACTATTCCCACTCACTGATCGCAAAGAATTCCAGCGCATCATATTGAGAGCCTCTGGCGACGACAATTATCCTGCTGCCCACCATCCGCAAAACGCAGGTAGTGCACATGTCCGGGATGCATACGTTCAAAATCTGGCAAAGCGCGGCAAACTTGATCTGGATGTACGCACTGCCGAAAAGTGCATCGTTTACCTAAACGGCAATTACTGGGGGGTATACGATATGCGCGAAGTGCCTGATGACCACGACTACACAGACTACTATTACGGTCAGGGGAAATATGACCTTCAGTACGTGCTGACCTGGGGTTCAACCTGGGCGGCATACGGGGGCGACCCTGCCATTGTCAACTGGCATGCGATCCGCTCATTCATCCTGAATAACAATATGAACAACCCTGACAAATTCAAGTATGTGGATGATCACTATGATTACAAAAGCCTGATCGATTATGTGATCGTCAATTCATTCACGGTTTGTACAGACTGGTTGAATTATAATACGGGCATTTGGAGAGGTCTAAATCCGGAGGGTACACACCAAAAATGGGGTTATATCCTTTGGGACAACGATGCCGTTTTTGATTTTTACATCAACTATACGGGAGTACCCAGCACTGCATTCGACGCCCTACCTTGTAATCCTGAGGGCCTAAGCGGAGGCTCCGATCCTGAACAACACATCCAGGTACTGAACAGACTCCGTACCAACCAGGAAGTAGAGCGTTACTATGTGACTCGCCAGGCAGATCTGATGTACACCGTATTTGGCTGTGAGAATATGCTCAATTACCTCGACACCATAGAGGCCTTGATTGACCCGGAGATGACCCGACATGCTCAGCGCTGGAGCGGGACTTATACCGAATGGAAAAACAATGTGGACCAGCTGCGCGACTTCATCACCAATCGTTGCAACATTATGCCTTCGCTGATGGATGATTGCTATAGCGTGACCGGTCCGTACCAGACTACGGTCGTGGTAGATCCGCCACTCGCAGGCACTGTAAATATCAATACAATGACGTACACTGCCAATCAATTCCCGCACACGCAACCTTATTTTGGCGGTTCTGATGCCGGTATAAGCCTTTGGGCATTCCCCAACGATACTGCCGGGTATAAATTTGACCATTGGTCCGCCACAAATCATACTTTTGCCAATCCGGATTCGACCTTTGGCTTTTTGGACCTGACTTCAGCGGACACAATTGTGGCGCATTTCAGCAAACTGAGCAGCCCTGTTTTTGAGCCTGGAGATCAATCCAAACCAGCCTTCACCGCTTTTCCATCGGTATTTACGGAGAACGTTACGGTAAACTTTTCAGTGCCAGAAAAGTCAAACGTAGCCCTTCGCCTATTTGACCTATTAGGCAACCAGGTAGCCGAACATCTCGTATGGAAAATGGAGGGCACTGGAAGCACCGCTTTTGAATTGAACAAATACAAACTGCCTTCAGGGATTTATTTCCTGAAATGCTCGGCGGGCAACTATGAAAAAACGATGAAATTGGTGCGCATAAATTGAATCATTCATTCTTTGCATAAAAAATCCTAACCTTTAACTACGACCTTGCGACACGATCTGAAACGACTTTTGGGCGGGCTGATAATCCTTATAGTATTTGTGGCAGCACTTTATACGCCAATGCAGATTCCCTATTCCGCGGAAAGCATTGGTAGGGTTATGCCTGCCCAGGAATGGCGTTTAGTGCAAGACCAGACGGGGCGACTCAGTTCAGTGGTGCGCGACCATAAATTGGGTGCTGTGCAGCAGATAGATGCTTTCCAATTTGAACAGGGTGATTTTTCTGGCATCAAGATCGAGATCCCGGCAGGGGCTTTCATAGCTGCAGGCGACACGGTAGTACGTATGTATTCTATTCGGCAGCGTGAGGAAATTCAACAGATCGAGGCTCAGCTCGCCCTGTATTCAGCCCAGTTGCAATCCGACAAAACAGGAGACAAACCACCCATTGTGCAGGAAGCTGAAAATAAACTCCACTTCGCTGAACAAGATCTGACCCTGAAAGAGAACTTTTACCACCTGAAAAGGAAGCTAAAAGACGATGGCCTGATCGCTACAACCGAATATCAAACCGCAGAGAACGATTGGAATTTAGCAAAAATCCAGGTAGAAATCGCCCGAAAAAACCTTGAAAACGTAGGGACCGGTATAAAAAGAGAAAGTGTTGGCATCACCGAAGCACAATTGCTTGGCCTTCAAAACCGGCTCAATATCCTAAGACAAAAAGGCCTGGCATTTGTAATCCGCGCTCCTTTCTCAGGCTGGTTAGTTGCATCCGCTTTGCCGGAAGAACTACTCACACTTCAACGGGCTGACGAGTATGTAGTACAGATCCCGGTGCGGGTGGAACAGTTGCGCTTTCTCCAACCAGAAGTCAACATTCAAATCACTGATGTACAAACAGGACACCTGTTCAAAGGACGATATGGTTCTTTGGGTTCAAAAGTGGAAGTGCTTGATAACCGACAGGTATCCATGCTGAGTGCTTACATCTTTCCTGACAGCATCAGCACGCGACTCAGTACGGGGGTATCCACCGTGTGCAGGATAGATTTTGGGATGGTAACCCAACGAGAATTTTTGCTCCGGGTTTTAAATTTCAAGTTTTAAGTACCGTCCAACAATGCGCTTCGAGTTCAAATACTTAGTTCCTACTAAAAGTTACACCGCCTTACGCAGTGCGTTGTTGCCCTTTTTAGAGATGGACAGTTTTGCATCAAAGCAGCCCAATGGCATGTACACCGTACGAAGCATCTATTTTGACACACCGGGGTTTGAGATGTACCATACTAAAATTGATGGCATTGCACATCGAATGAAGGTTAGGTTGAGGGGTTATAACCAGGGCGATGATTCGAGTCCGGTATTCATGGAAATAAAGCGAAAGTATGAGGGCCCGATTTTAAAAAATCGTTCGGATGCACCTTACGGAGTGGTTAGAAAACTTTTCAAACCAGGTACAACCTTCGATGAGTATACCCAGCTGATCAAAAACCCCGACAATGCACGGCGCTTTTTTTATCAGGTTTTAAGTAGAAATTTACGTCCGGTGGTAAATGTGATTTACGAGCGCGAACCTTATCTGGGCAAAACTGCCAATCTGGAAAACGATTTTCGGGTCACCTTCGATCTGCATTTGCGCAGCATAGGCTATCCATCGGTAGATCGACTTTATGACGAAGCAGGGGCGACCCATGCTTTTCCGGGTTTCTTTATTTTAGAGGTAAAATTCAATCATTTTTGCCCCAATTGGATCAAACCTATTTTGGAGGATTTTCAAATGCGTAAAGAACCCGCTTCAAAATATGTAGGTACAATTTTATCAAACCCGTTCATTAATCCTGGTCGACGTGGAGAGGCCTTTGCTAAGAGTAGAATGGAACCCTAATGTATGATTGCTGGCAAATACATTATAGTTCATAGTTCATACATTATAGTTCATAGTTCATAGTTCAAGAAGTGTTTACAGACTACCAAAATTTAGCCGTTTTCCCTACCGCCACCTCTGATGTGCTGGCCAATCTGCTCGTTGCATTCGTGTGTGGACTGATGATGAGTATCATTTACCGGCTTACCTACCGGGGGCCTTCCTACTCTGTAACATTCGTCAATTCCCTGGTGCTGCTGAGCATCATTTCCTCGATTGTCATTATGGTAATCGGGAACAACATTGCGCGGGCATTCGGACTGGTGGGAGCAATGAGTATCATTCGTTTTCGCACAGCCATTCGGGATACCATGGATCTGATATTTATTTTCCTGTCTCTGGCCCTGGGTATGGCTTGTGGGGTGGGGCTGAATATTCTGGCAGTACTTGGCTCGCTTTTAACTGGATTTGTGGTCATTGCGCTCACCTTTACAAATTTTGGAGCACCTCGGAAACGCCACTTTCTACTACAGATTATCCACCAATCCAGCGAACAAAACGATGTGACCAAACCACTGACACAGTTTTGCAGTTCGTTAAAATTGGTCAGTATAAAAAACATCGGGCTTGAAGACCTGACGGAAAGCAACTACCATATCACCCTTAAAAGCACGAAGAAAACAGAAGAAATGGTCCGAAATCTTCGCGAATCCCCGGGAGTACAACAGGTCAATGTATTTTTTGACGAGGATGATTTCAACCCGCCTACGATGTAGTTTGCCTTAATTTTTTACGGCAGATCAGGAATTGAATTCCTAATCTGCCGCAAAAAATTTGAAATAATTGGGTTTCAAAGTATCATTGCGAAATGAATCTGGCTACCACCGCCGCCCGCACCAAAGCCTCCTCTGCCAAATACGGCACGGTAACCCTCAGATCAGGATAAGCCTCCATAGTCCGCTCCAAGGTACTGATCGCGTGCGGATTGCGCGCCCAGGCCCGGCGACTGATACCATTATTCACATCCCAGAAAAGCATAGATTTTAGTCTCCGTTCTGAATCTGGCGATCCATCCAGCACCATACCAAAGCCGCCATTCATTACATCCCCCCACCCTACTCCACCACCATTGTGCAAACTTACCCAGGTGGCGCCCCGAAAAGAATCACCAATTACATTTTGCACGGCCATGTCTGCCGTAAAACGTGAACCGTCATAGATATTGGCCGTTTCGCGGAAAGGCGAATCTGTACCGCTTACGTCGTGATGATCTCTACCCAGAACTACCGGGCCTTTTAATTCGCCACGTGCAATGGCATCGTTGAATGCTTTGGAGATCAACATTCGGCCTTCCGAATCGGCGTATAAAATGCGCGACATTGAGCCGACCACGGGTAAATTGACCTTTGCATCCCGTATCCAATTCAGGTTATCACGGATTTGGCCTTTGATCTCATCTGGTGCTTCTGACAACATTTTTGCCAACACCTGTGCCGCGATCAGGTCGGTTTTCTCCAGATCTGTGAGCTCGCCCGAACAACAGACCCAACGAAATGGACCAAACCCATAGTCAAAACACATGGGCCCCATGATATCTTCTACATAAGAAGGATAGCGGAATGCAGCCTCTATCAGGTTTCGACCCGAACCATCCTCCTCTGATGCCGTGTTTCCTTGAGCTAGTGCCGCTCCCTCACGCAAGGGAGGACTTGGAGGGGCTACATTGGCCCCGGCCTCCGCCGCTTCTTTCAAAAATGCATTGCCGTAATCCCAGAAATACATTCCACGTTCTGTCATGATGTTGATAGCGTCTACATGCCTACGAAGCGTAGCCCTCACCGCCTCCAAAAACTGCTCTTTATCTTTGATCAACAACTTTTTAGCTTCCTCAAACGTGTAGCCTGCCGGACAATAGCCCATGTCGTGGATGTTATGACAAGAAGTCTGGTCAGAGCCGAGTTCTACGGTGATATGGTCTTGTGCAAATCGTTCCCACAAATCCACGATATTACCATGATAAACCAGCGTAATGGCCGTTTTATTCCGACGACATACTTCGAGCCTCGCGATAAGTGCATCAAGGTTTGTGAATACATTTTCCTTTTTAACGTATCCGTCGGTAAGGCGTTGCCGCACCATATCGCCATCCACTTCAGCAATGATACCGATACAGCCTGTGATGACCGCGGCGATGGCCTGAGCGCCACTCATTCCGCCGAGGCCGGAAGTGATGAATACACGACCGCCAAGATCATCGCCAAGCCCAATACGCCGTCCGGCATTCAGCAGGGTGATGGTCGTACCGTGTACAATTCCTTGTGGACCAATATACATGAACGAACCCGCCGTCATTTGCCCATATTGCGTTACACCAAGGGCATTGTATTTGTTCCAATCGTCTTTTTTGGAATAATTGGGAATCATCATGCCATTTGTCACTACGACCCGGGGTGCGTCCGGATGGCTTGGAAACAACCCCATCGGGTGTCCGGAATACAGCACAAGCGTCTGATTTTCCGTCATTTCCGAGAGGTAACGCATGGTGAGCAGGTATTGTGCCCAGTTTTGAAATACGGCCCCGTTGCCGCCGTAAGTAATGAGTTCGTGCGGATGCTTGGCCACTTTTGGATCCAGGTTATTCTGGATCATCAGCATAATAGCCGCTGCCTGTTGGCACCGATTGGGATAGTCTGAAACGGGTCGCGCATGCATCGCATATTCCGGCCGGAAACGGTGCATGTAAATACGTCCGTATTGTTGAAGTTCGTCTGCGAATTCAACAGCCAGTTCCCGATGCCATTTGGTCGGGAAGTAACGCAGGGCATTTTGCACCGCCAATACTTTTTCATTTTCCGACAAAACGCCTTCTACGACGCGGCGCGGCGCATGACTTACCGCGGGGTCGAGGGGGCGGAATCCAGGAAGTTCTGCTGGGATTCCTGCGCTTATGTTGGACTGGAAACTAAATAGATTAGCCTGCATGTCTTTCGCTCAATAATTAAACGCAATATTGATTGGCACAGCGCCCGTCATATAAGCTTTCACCCTGGCCTCTCTTTTGATAGGCGCTATGAGTACAATCGGCAACTTACCGGCGGGAGCGGCGACGATTTCACGCACCTGTTCTTGGTCTGGCATACTAACATTATAAAAACAAATTATTTGACGTTCCGCAGTGGTCCGGTACATGAATGCGAAATCATTCACTACATCATAATTCAGCAGATTCCCTTGCTTTCTTTTCATAACCGAAAAAGAATTTAGGTCAAAAATTACCACTTCACGTTTGTACATACTGTCGGGTACGCTGTTCTCTGTGATGAGGTATTGGGATTCTTTTGACCAATAGAACTTGGGACCACCCCCGTTTATTTTAGCTAAGGCTACGGAAGCCGAATCAGTTTCAACGGGCAAAGTAGATACCAATGTTTCCTTCAGATCCTTTAGGCGTAAGACTTTAAGGTCTATAAAAGTCTGATCGCCGGATTTACGGGTAAATTTAAAAAGGCGGTATTCTCTGCTCGGAGTATCGCCCAACGAAACCGCAGCGGTGTCGGTAAGAATTGAATGCGCTTGATTGGCCGCTTTATCCGAAGGAGATGATTGAGAGCACGCTTGCAGGCAAATGAAAATAAACATAAAAGTACCCACTTTAGCTACAGCCGCCGTTAAGGATTGGCTTTTAGTGGCTGGTAAAGAGTTGAAGAAATTTTTCATGCAATAAGAAATTGTTTTTTTTAATCGCCGCAAAAGTATCAAAAACGGAACAGTATCAAGTTAAATGGGGGCAAGTAACAAGTTGAAAGTTTCAACTTGAAAGTGGGCAAGTTGAAAGTGGTTCCCAAGGATGGCATCCAAAACTTGAAACTTGCCCCCTTGTAACTGGTTAGCACGATCTTAAAATTCCAAAGAGATTTTTAAAAGATGCTAACCTGTTTCGCCCCCTTTTAACTTCTTACTTGAAACTTTCACAAAACGAGTTGTTTTGATTCTGCAACTGAGAGCATGCCAGGCTTCTCCGATAGCAATGGAAGCCAGACTTAAAGCAATCAGCAGATTGTGCCCAAATTGCATCGGCTGTAGCAGGGTGGGGAAATACTTGGGGCCGGCTAATATTTCCAGTGCGATTACAAGGACAGCCATGAGTGCAAATACTACGGTTGCAGCACGCAAGCTAAAAAGCCAGCCAGGTTTTTGACGCAGTAGTGCTTGATTGAGAAACACGGCTGCGAGGCGATCATTGGGGTAAATTTTGATGATCTCATATAGGATCCGCGCTGATTTGCCGTATTCCTGAAGGTAATAAAGCGAGGTAGCTTTCTTTAAAAGAAGCAGATGGTATAGATCCTGACCGTCCCAATCCACCACATTTTGCATGATGACCACTTCGAGCAGATGGTCGCACATCACCAGATGCTTGCCATAATTGGAGGCATCAAAAAGTGCATTCGTGTATACAAGGGTGCAGTCAAGGTACTCAACGAAATCCAGTCCACGAATCCCATCCTCATTTTGCTCATAATACCGCACTAACCCATGATAGTCATTGACTTCAATGGCCTTAAAATTACGGTAAAGCCGGAGCCGTTCAGCTGGGAGAAAGTTCATCTTCATGAAAAAAACAGCGCAGTAAAAGCCAGGGTTAAACTTAGTGCAAATCTATACGCAAATTTCTTGCCATGGGTTGTCATAAAGGCCAAAAATTATACATTTTAGTCTTAAATGACCGTCCAGTTGCATTTTATACTATTTTTTGTTTTGTATTTATCGGACAAAATATTTTTTTGTTTTACATTTGCCCAAAATCATTCCACTTGTCAAACAATCTAAAGCCAATTTCTTTCAGGAAAGGTTCCGAGGATAAAACAGTCCATACCAACCCATTCCTAAAAGGCCGGGGCGCTCAGATCAATCCGCCCTCCAGGTACGAAAAGATCGTGCGCAGCCAGGAGCCGCTGGACTGGGCACTCGTGGCCGATGAATGGGACGATGGTGCGCTAAAAACCCAATACCTTGAAACCCATCCCAAGACCATCCTAAACAAGGTAGAAAGCGCCGACATTCCACTCGAATGGAGTATGAACCCCTACCAGGGCTGCGAGCATGGCTGCATTTATTGCTACGCCCGCAACACACATCCATATTGGGGCTATAGCGCAGGCCTGGATTTTGAACGGAAGATTCTGATAAAACGAAATTCCGCACAACTCCTTGAAAACGAACTAAAAAAGAAATCCTGGAAAGCCGCACCAGTCATGTTTGCAGGCAATACCGATATCTATCAACCCGCGGAACGGAAGTTCAACATCACCCGCGAGTGTCTTGAGGTCTTTTGGAAATACCGGCACCCGGTCGGCCTCATCACCAAAAACAGCCTCATCCTGCGCGACCTGGATTTGCTTAAAAAACTCGCCTCTGAAAACCTCTGCCACGTGGTGATCAGCATCACTACTTTACAGGAAGAACTTCGTCAATACCTTGAGCCGCGCACCGCAACCGTAAACCAACGTCTCAAAACGGTAGAAACCCTCAGCAGCGCAGGCATCCCTACGATGGTGATGATGTCCCCGATTATTCCCGGCCTAAACGACCATGAAATATTACCCATGGTGAAAGCCGTAGCAGCGTGCGGTGCACTCGCGGTAGGCCACACACTCGTGCGACTCAATGGAGACGTGGCTACCATATTCGAAGACTGGATCAGAAAAACAATGCCTGATCGCGCAGATCGCGTTTTGAACCGCATCCGTGACACCCATGGGGGGCATTTGCACGAGTACAGACCTTCCGTCAGGATGCGTGGCGAAGGAAATATCGCGGAAATCATTCATCAGCAGTTCAGGATAGCGAAAGAGAAATATCTGAAAGACCGAAAGTTACCCGCTTTCAATCTGGAATTACACGAGCGACATAAATCGGCACAGTTGAGTTTGTTTTAGTGGGGATTTGGCCTGGGTTATTCACACAAATTGAACTGATTATCAGTAAATAAGAGCGTAGAAGACTATTTTTTGACAGGATGGACAGGATTGCGTCGGCTTAGCCGACTTGCTGCAATATTCGATTTAGTAGTATAATTGGCTGTGGATTGTGACAATCTTTCACCTTTTACTGTCGGCGAAGCCGATACCATCTTGTTTATACTGTCTATCCTGCCAAAAAACATTTCTTATATCCAGGAAACTAAAGGAATGGTATTTTGAATGCGCTTGAGCATACTACTGGACATTTTCTAAAATCGAGACCTGTAAGGTTTCCAAAAACCTTATAGGTCTGGGGTAAAACAAAAATGTCCAGTAGTATGGCGCTTGAGTAACCAGCATATTGGTGTGAATACAAAAGGAGAGATATGTAGAGCGCCCGCTCAATTGTTTACCACAGAGCAATCCACTAATATCCTGATTGGTACAAATTGGATAGTACCACCAATTTTGCCTGGATCATCTCCAACAACATCTGTCTGGATCCTGGCTCGGCGCACCAGTCCTTGCCCGTTAAACCAACGATAGCCCCGGGCGCCAATATTCGGACCACTTACGGAGCCATGGGTTTCGTCCAGCGAAACATCACAATGACGGCAGCCCTCCAAGGCCCCCACAGGAATGCGCTGGTGATACTCCCCAACGATCGTAGTAAAATCATTGGCCTTTTCGACAAAAGAAATCTGACCATCCACTTTCAATCGGGAGCCCTCCAGGGAAACGGTAAAAGTGCTTTTCCAGGTTCCCAGCCCATAGGTATCGCCATCGCCGCGCACAATGCGGTTAGCCCTAATTTCTACGTCGGGTAATTCAATGCTGAAAGATTGCTGGGCAAACACTGAATTTGCCAGGAGGCAAGCAAAAAGCAAGAGCATTTTTGAACAGAAGTACATGGCAGCTTATGGTAGGTTTAAGCCAAACGTCCGGCTTGTTACAAAGTTATTGCTGCTCCAAAGTTAAGGGTTTATTGAGGATGGATGGGTTGGTAAAAAAGGCCTATTTTGATAGCAAAATCTTAGAAAAAGTCCTTAGAAAATTATTTTTGACGGTTTCATAAAAATAATTCAATATTTATACTATGCCTCTCCAAAACCCCGTTACTTTAACAGCCGAAAGCAGATTTTTAGCCAACTGTAAATTCTTGGTCTTGCATTCTGCACGTTTAGAATCAACGGTACACGGGGGACGGTTGACAGTACACGGGGGACGGGAGACGGTACACGGTAGGTTATGCCTTCGGTGCATCGTACACCGTCAACCGTAGACCGTCAACCGTAGACCGTCAACCGTAGACCGTCAACCGTTCACCAAACCAGTTCATTTCATTATGGCAGTTTATCCTACAGACAAGATCCGGAACGTCGTGCTTTGCGGCCATTCCGGATGCGGCAAGACCACCCTTGCCGAAACCATGCTTTTTGAAGCAAAAGCCATCGCCCGGCGCGGCAACGTCGGAGAGGGCAACACGCAAAGTGATTATGCCCCGCTAGAAAATCAGCGCTTGCACTCGCTCTTTGCCTCTGTACTTCACTGCACCTGGAAAGACACCAAAATCAACATCATTGACACGCCTGGTCTCGACGATTTTTCCGGCGAGGTAGTGGCGGCATTAAAGGTGGCTGATACTGCCTTAATGCTACTTAACGCCCGAAACGGCGTAGAAGTAGGCACTGAACTGATCTGGGAACACCTCGAGAAAAACGACACCCCTACCGTTTTTGTGGTAAATCAGATAGACCACGAAAAGGCAGATTTTGAAATGACACTCGACCAAGCCAAAAGACGGTTTGGAGCTCGGGTTCTACCCTTACAATTTCCTGTAAATCAAGGTACTGGATTCAATGCCATTGTGGATGCGCTGCGCATGGTAATGTACGTCTTCCCCGCAGGAGGCGGAAAACCTGAAAAAAAAGCGATTCCTACCGTATATAAAAATCGTGCAGATGAGTTGCACAATGCACTGGTGGAAGCCGCTGCTGAGAACGACGAAGGCCTCATGGAAAAATTCTTTGCGGAAGGCTCACTCAGTGAAGATGAGTTAGCCAAAGGCCTGAGCATTGGGTTGGCACACCGACAGTTTTTTCCCTTGTTTTGTGTCTCCGGACTCAAGGATATGGGCAGCGGCCGGGTCATGGGTTTCATTCACGATATCTGCCCCAGCCCAGCCGACCGGCCCGCAGCGGCCTTGGAGGGTGGTGGCACGAAACCCTGCGATGCTGGCGCTCGCCCCTGTGTGTTCATTTTTAAAACCGTGAACGAACCAAAGGTGGGCAATGTATCCTATTTCAAAGTTTTTTCAGGCAAATTGAAATCAGGCGACGAACTCACTAATGCCGACAATAGCACCGTAGAACGATTTTCACAACTCTTTGAAAGCGAAGGGAAAAACCGGAATCAGATTGAAGAACTTTGCGCTGGCGACATAGGTTGCACCGTAAAACTCAAAGGATCACACACCAATCAAACCCTGAATCCAAAAGGCTCAGATATTAAAATCGAGCGTATCCATTTCCCTGCGCCGCGCATTAGAATGGCCGTGTTGCCGCCCAGCAAAGCAGAGGTGGAAAAAATGGCCCATGCCCTCCACTCTATTCAGGAAGAAGATCCAACCTTACTCCTGGAACAAAGCATAGAACTCAAGCAGACCATCATCCAGGGTCAGGGCGAAATGCACCTGGATATTGTGCGCTACAAAGCCGAACAGAATTTTGGGGTAAAAATTGACTTCACCGAACCTCATATCCCCTACCGCGAAACCATCACGAAAGAAGCAAATAAAGATTACCGCCACAAAAAGCAATCCGGCGGCGCGGGGCAGTTCGCGGAAGTGCACATGCGTATCGAACCATACTACGAAGGCATTCCTGCTCCACACGACCTAACTACCAAACATATAGAAGTGGAGGACTTAAAATGGGGTGGTAAGTTTTCATTCTGTTGGGCCATTGTAGGCGGTTCGGTAGATGCACGCTTTACCAACGCCATCAAGAAGGGTATCATGGCAAAAATGGAAGAAGGACCCAGCACAGGATCCTACTGCCGGGATGTTCGTGTGAGCATTTACGATGGCAAAATGCACCCCGTGGACTCCAATGACATGGCATTCCAGATCGCCGCTACGATGGCATTTAAAGAGGCCTTCCACGAGGCCCGACCACAAATCCTTGAGCCTTTGTATGATCTGGAAGTCCTTTGCGATTCAGAAGTGATGGGCAATGTTATGGGTGATTTGCAAACCCGGCGTGCCGTAATCATGGGCATGGGCGCAGATGGACATTATCAGGTCATCAAGGCCAAAGTACCGCTCAAAGAATTGTTTAAATACTCTTCGACACTGCGATCACTCACGCAAGGCAAAGCTAAATTCTCCATGTCATTTGCAGAATACGCGGCCGTACCGCCAGATATTCAGGCGAAACTGGTAGCTGAATATGCGAAGCATGCGGTGCATGAGGAACATTGAGTACTAAACAGGAGTCATCCCTACATTTTTGGGGATGACTCCTGTTTAAAATTACTCCCCTTCATTCGTCCTGTAAACCTTACGGTAAAAGGCAACTTACCCAATTGGACGGTTTTCCTAAAACCATTACAGCTCGAATCCACCTTAAATCTGGAATGTTCTAAAACAGACGAATACAAGGTAAGTACTTGCGCTTTTGCAGTAAAATATGTAGAGAAAAGACCACAAAATCTACCGAAAGGTTTGATGCGCTTTTCCTTGCCCACTAAGGCATTGTAGCGTGATATCTATTTTGTTCAGCGCTTACGAGCCTAAAGGCAAAAAATAATTAAAGTTCTAAAACTTTAATAGTCAGTATATTGGTTGGTAATTAAGTCAAAATTAACTTCGCATTTACAATAGAATTCTTTTTTGGCAGTTACTTTGTACTATTGTGACGTTAAATCAATAACCGTTCAAAACCTCGACTTAAAAACAATCTTGCTTCAACCATGAAGAATCTGATTTTCTTACTGTTCCTGACCCCTGCTTTTGCTTTTGCTAACAACGAACAGGGTACACCTGCACTGGAAGCCATCTCATCAGCCTTAGGGGCTGGCGATGTGACGGCACTTTCAAAATACTTTGCCGATAATGTGGAAATTTCCATTCAGGACAAGGAGCAAGTGTATCCAAAATCCAAAGCGGCTGAAGTGTTGAAAGGTTTTTTCGATTCCAATAAGCCCAGAGCTTTTGCCCAGGTACACAAAGGCCAGAGCCGCGAAAACAGCGATCAATATTGCATTGGCAACCTGACCGCTACCGCTGGAAGCTACCGCGTGTATCTTTACCTTAAGGTAACCGGTGCCAACATCAGCATCCAGGAAATGCGTTTCGACAAAGAATAAAAATACGGGTTACCTCCTTGACCCCCTCAGACGGCTTCGGACTTTTAGTTCGTAGCCGTTTTTTTATTTATCATTTTCCGGTTTTCCCAATACCCAACAAGGACTGTTCAATTTCCCGATTAGGCACTGCGCTTAATGGCGATTTGTGCTGACACAACATATTTCAGGACAAGACACCGCTTATCTTGCGCTCTTGAGTTGTCATGTCATTGACTTGTTCATGTACGAATTCAGATTACATGATTTAAGATTTTTGATGTGGGCGCTGCTTCGTTGCAAATGCTTCAACAGCTACCAGTAAACCCAGGCACAAGCACCTCCATCAAAAATCTTAATTCATGTAATCGGCACTCGTAAATCATATTTCAGGATTTAAAAAAGTATCACTGCTTCACCAACTTCCCAACAAAGGCAGCATCTCCATTCCGAATCGTAACCAAATAGTTCCCTCCCGGCAAACCACTAAGATCAAGCGTACAACCCACCAATCCTTTGGCCAATTCCGTGGAGCGCAGCACCCGCCCCGATGCATCGGATAGTTCCATCAGACAATTATTCGTACCTTCCGGAAGCACCACCCGAACCCAATCCACCGCCGGATTCGGATACATCATCACCGCCAGTCCTGCAGCCTCGCCCGTGCCTACCATCAAATCTACCACCACTTCTACCACGACCTCGCAGCCGTGGCTGTCCGTGACCGTCACGGTGTAGTTTCCTGCTGTGAGGCCCGCGATGGCCTGCATGGTGCTGCCGGTGTTCCAGTCAAAACCAAAGGGCGAAGTGCCGCCGGAAATGGTCGTCACCACCGCCGCGCCATCGGGTACGAGCAGGTCTTTCTGCGGACTCGTGCCCACCGTGGCCCAAAGCGAGTCGGGCTGCGTCATGGGTGGAAAAGCAAAAGCAGCCGTGCAGCCATAGTCATCGCTGACCGTCACCGCGTACATGCCCGGACTGAGCGGCTGGGCAATCGAATCCGTACCCGGCCAGCCTTGCCAGAGCCAGGAGAATGGAGCTGCGCCATTGGCAGGTAAAGCGGAAAGCCAGCCAGTCTGGCCATAGCAGGGGATTGACTGGCCCTGTACCTTCAGGCTGATCATGCCGAGCAAAGCAATACTGGCCGAGGCTGAATCCTGGCAGTTGTTGGCATCTACTACCGTCAGCGCATACGCACCCGGGGAGAGCTGCGTGAGCGAGGAAGTATCCGCTGCGCCGGGCAGCCATTGGTAGTGGTAAGGTGCTGTGCCATTGTTGACGCCCGCCGCAATGCTGCCACCGAGGGTTGTGCCGCACTGTACATCGCTGGTCACGGGATTTAGGACTGGCACAGTCGCAGAGGCGACCTGCAGCGTATCCAATATCTGATGCCCACTGCCATCGGTGATGGTGAGCTGGTAATTGCCAGGAGGCAGGTCCTTGAGTTCCGGGCCGTTTCCCACCGCCGGGAGCCAGGTATAAGTATAGGGTTCACAGCCGGATACCGGATTGATGGAGATACTGCCGTTTGAAGTACCCAGGCAGGCAGGATGTATTTCCGGTTCAGCGGCCAAAGCGAATGCCGGGGACTCGTAGGCGCCGATGTCTACCGTGCCGCCCCAGATGCGGGGGTTACCGGCCAGGTCGGTGGGGATGCCTGCGGCGGCTAGGTTAGAGCCGGCGTTGATTAGGGGGGAGCAGGGGAGTAGGGAGTAGTCGTGGTTGGCGGTGTCGCGGAATTGAGGATCTAAGTTGAAGAGGTTGTTGGAGCCGCAGGAG
>CANJPT010000077.1 GCA_947476195.1 Lewinellaceae bacterium
CCCGAAAAACAAGGTAGGAGGTTTTGAGTAGTTTTTGCGCTGGGGAGCGCAATTTTGGGAAGAAAGAATGTTTTTCATGCTGAAAAATCATTGGTTGGGTGAAGAAAATAGAGCATACGCTGCCAGTCGGTGACAACTGACAAAACTTTCCATAAAACTGGTGCAAGTAAGTGAGCGGATTATTAAAGCAGGTCTGCTGGCGCATTTGCCCTTTTGAATCCTAAGGCAAAACGCTTGACGAAGGTAATATTTTCAAGGGATAAAATCAATGGGCGATACCAAGTATAACCTTTGATCTCTTTGGATAGAATACAGATATTTGTCGTTATTTGTCAAAAAAGATGAATTAGGTTGCCAATATCTACCTTTGACCCTTGCTAATAAAATTGAAATATTGGGATATTAAGATATTAGCAATTGCCATCGTTGATCTCAATATCCGAATATCTAAATGTCCAACCAATCCCCCTCCCGTGCAGCATCTAAATTTCATCCACCGTATCAGTCTTTATTTGACCCAGCACCCGCTGTGGTTGAAGACTATTCATTGGGCCCAAAACCACTCCCTTCCCGGCCTGAAACGCATCCCCATCTACAACCTGGTCATTTTCATCAATGACGAGCTAAAGGAAGACACCATTGTGACACGGGCCAACAGCATGGCCTTCAGTTTCTTCCTGGCTATATTCCCGGGACTTATTATGTTGATCTCCCTGCTGCCTTATTTCCCGATCAGCATGGATTTTTTTGGGACGCTACAAACTTCTATCAAACAGATCATGCCAGGCAGTGCCGGTGATATGATCTTCGGAACAGTTAAAGATATAGCCACTATCCCACGCAAAGGTGTTTTGTCGTTTGGTTTCGTGCTTGCCATCTGGTTTGCTTCTAATGGAATGTTATCCATGATGCACGGGCTGGAAAAAGACTATCCTACTACGTTCAAACAACGCAGTGATTTCCGGAAACGCTTGACATCCATTCAGTTGACCTTCCTGGTGACCATTGTTTTGGTCGCTTCCATGTTACTCGTGATCTTAGGAAATACCATCCTCCACTTTGTCTTCCAATACGTTAAGCTGCACATACTTGTCCAATTAGCCTTTTCTGCACTTCGATGGTTGGTGGTGTTACTGCTGTTTTATACCACTTTCTCCACGATCTACCGCTTTGGTTCTTCAACCTGGCGGCCAATTTCTTTTTTTAACCCCGGTGCTTTGCTGGCCACAGTGCTTTCTATCCTCACTTCCTGGGGGTTTTCCTTTTATGTAGACAATTTTGGCAGTTACAACAAACTCTACGGCTCGATCGGTACGCTCATTGTTTTAATGGTCTGGATCCAGATGAATTGCATGATTCTGCTGATCGGTTTTGAATTGAATGCTGGCATTGCTGTGTTGCGCGACCGGCGAAAGGAAACCCAGGAGGAAGTGGAGATGTCGGGGAACTGACGAATGCGGAATGCGGAATACGGAATGCGGAATGCGGAATGCGGAATTTGCGCTTCTCTTTGAACTATAGGGATTAATGTAGTTACATAAAAAAATTACGCATTCAGAAATTCTTTTTTGCAACTTCATTGATTCGGGTCGTTTTAATGGAGGCAACTGTGATGGAGAGCAATTGCTTCTTTCCAGATGGGTGTAATAACTGGCCGCCATGAATCGGAAATAGCTACCGTAAACTCAAGCCAGAACATTGTTTCATCCAGCTCTTCTTCCACTATTCCCATTTTTGCGATAAAATCCCTGGTAGATTTGCGACGACAGGCAGCTCGATAATTAGCAGCAGCGGAAGGCCCGCTTCTGACGATCTGACCTTGTACCGTGCGATAGGAAGGTTTATTTGGCAATTGTTCGGCAAACCTGACTACATCAAGTGCGAACATCTTAAATCGGTTTTTTAAAGCATTTATATCCATTTCATTTTCATTTATAACAAATTTATAGAAACCCCACCAATTCACCAATTGTGGAAGATAATTGCATTATTTCTTGAGTGGCCAGGAGAAGCAATGATTCCGCATTCCGTATTTCGCATTCCGCATTCTTAAACCTTTCTGCCCAATATGCGTTTTCAGCCCTATGATAGATGTTCAGAAAATCCGCACCCTTGGTGACTTGAAAAAAAGTGGTTACCAGTCCCGTTCCGTTAAAGACGAACTTCGCGCCAACCTCCTGCAAAAGATCCACAGCAAAGCAGATATCTTCCCGGGTATATATGGCTTTGATGATACCGTGTTGCCCGATGTGGAACGCGCCGTTTTGAGTCGGCACAATATTCTATTGCTCGGTCTACGAGGTCAGGCTAAAACCCGCATCGCGCGCATGCTCGTCAATCTGTTAGACGAACATATCCCCGTTGTTGCCGGAAGCGAATTGAATGACGATCCACTCGCACCCATCAGCCGTTGGGCAAAAGACCTGATCGCCGAAAAAGGCGATGATACCCCAGTTGAGTGGCTGCACCGGGACGAACGCTATATTGAAAAATTGGCTACACCCGACGTTAGTATCGCCGACTTAGTGGGCGATGTAGATCCAATCAAAGCAGCCAACCTCCGCCTTCCCTATTCGGATGAGCGTGTGATTCACTTTGGATTGATTCCGCGTGCGCACCGTTGTTTGTTTGTAATCAACGAATTGCCCGACTTGCAAGCTCGTATTCAGGTATCTCTTTTCAACGTATTACAGGAAGGAGACATGCAGATCCGGGGTTTCAAACTCCGTCTGCCACTGGATGTTGAATTCATTTTCACTGCCAATCCGGAGGATTACACCAACCGGGGCAGCATCATCACCCCGCTCAAAGACCGCATCGAAAGCCAGATCACTACCCACTACCCTACGGAGATCGAGATCGGACGGAAAATAACCGAACAAGAAGCCCGTATCAGCCCTGAGCAACGCAACAACATTCAGGTGCCAGATGTACTAAAAGACCTGATTGAAGAGATCGCTTTTGCTGCTCGCGATTCAGAATTTGTAGACAAAAAAAGCGGTGTGAGTGCACGTCTCACGATCGCTGCTTACGAGAATCTATACTCCGCCGCCGAACGCCGGATGCTCCGCAATGGTGAAAAGAAAACGACGGCCCGTATCACTGATTTTTGGGGCGTAGTGCCCGCCATTACCGGCAAAGTCGAAATGGTGTACGAAGGCGAACAAGAGGGCCCACACAGCGTAGCCTTGCACCTCATTGGCCAAGCCGTCAAAAAAGTATTTTTGCAATATTTCCCCAATCCAAACAAGTTGAAAAAAGGGCAGGAACGCGATCCATACGGCGTGCTGAAAGCCTGGTTTTCAGCGGGGAATGTGGTGGATCTGTTGACAGAACTGGAAGCTCAAAAATTTACGCAGGCATTGGAGACCGTGGCAGGTTTGAAAAAATTAGCGGAAGACTCCAAAACGCCGGATGCTGAATTCCAGACGTACATGGAACTCATTTTGCATGGCCTTTCTGAGTTCGATGTACTGAGCAAATCATTTGTGCAGACGCGTTGGGTATTCAAAGATCATCTGACGGGAGCCATGGACGGAGAAGATGATGATACGGATTTAAGGGGACTTTTTAATTAGGTTACTTCATAAACATGAGTCATCCCGAATTTTGAAATTGACCTCGTAGAGGTTAAACATTGGTAGATATTATATTTTGATAGGGCACAAGGACCTCGGAGAGGTCCAACATAAACATTTTCGTGGATTAGATTTGCCAATGTTAGACCTCTACGAGGTCCACCAAAAATCCAATAATCATTTTCTACCAATATTAAGCCTCTCCGAGGCCAAGGACTCCCAAAATTCGGGATGACTCATGTTTATTTTAAATGATGGAACTCCCGCGCCCTTTACCGAGTTTTGTGCCCGTAAAGAAAATCATGCAAATAGGAACCGTAATAAAATCCACAGGCAGTTGGTACAATGTCCGCCTCAACGACAGCGGTGAAGTACTAAAATGTCGCATCGTTGGCAAATTCAGGCTCGACGACATCCCCCTTACCAATCCGGTTGGGGTAGGTGATCAGGTAGAGGTACACCCTGAAGGAGCTGCAGAAGGGCTTATAAAAAAAATATTACCGCGACGCAACTATGTCATCCGACAATCGCCTCGTCGAAAGCATGACCTCCATTTACTCGCCGCCAATATTGACCAGGCTGTATTGATCGTCACAGTCGTAGAGCCCACTATCAAACCTGGTTTTATTGACCGTTTCATCGTTATGATCGAGCGGGACGACATTCCAGTCACTATCGTTTTCAACAAAGCCGATTTATATGACCAGGAAGATTTAGAAAAATATGAGGAAATGAGGGCATTGTATGAAGGAATTGGCTATCCCTGTTTGATTACTTCTATCATTACCGCCCAAGGGTTGGAGGAACTGAAAAACATCCTGAAAGATAAAACGACCCTCATGAGCGGTCAGTCAGGGGTGGGGAAAAGCACGCTGGTAAATGCACTTCAACCACAGCTAGACCTCCGTACCGGCGAAATAAGCGATTATTCCGGCAAAGGTCAGCACACCACTACCTTCGCCGAAATGTTCCCGCTCAGTTTTGGCGGAAATCTCATTGACACCCCAGGCATTAAGGTCTTAGGCTTTAACTACAAAGACAAAACCAACATCGCCCACAGTTTCCGCGAATTCTTTAAGCTTTCGCCCGAATGCCGTTTTGGCGGAGCCTGTCTTCACCACAACGAACCTGGCTGCGCAGTACAAGCCGCCCTCGAACGCGGCGAAGTCAGCGAATTACGCTACACCCACTACCTTACCCTCTTGGACGAAGTAGATGAACAAAATTATTGGGATCGGAAGAAAACGAAGATTTAACTTTGATGTATGTTGTTGGAGATGCCCAACATCATACATCGTATATCAAACTTAATTTTTTCCAGAGAGTTCGACGAATCGCTTAGTAATTTTGAACACCAATTCACGAAATTCCGAGTCTTCGCGGATGTCTTTTTGCCAGCAGAGTCCGCGTTCAAGGAGATTGATGTTTTCTACAATAGTAGCACTGCCATCTGCCGTTTTTCCTAACAGCTACCGTGTCAGCGATAGAAAGCGTTGGCTCAACTGCACCTTTCAGCCCACCTTTCGATGCACCCACCTCGAGTTGACCCCGAACGGTCAGAAAGGGAAAAAGTTCGTAGGTCTGATACACCATGCCAACCAGGCCAGTCCTTACAGGTATTTCTTCAGCGAAGTATCAAAGGCTTGTACCGAGCCATTCATTGGGGAACGTAGCCCGGCTATAACTTAGAACAGCGTGGATTTACCGATACCGGAAGGGCCCAGAATAGCCACGATCTGGCCTCGGTCCAATCGGGATGTACAATATCGCTCACTTTTGAGTGCACGAAATACGGACAAGTTAGCCATACCTGTGTTGAAAAAATAGACCTAACCCAATTTTACAGAGATTAGCGGGCGCTACCTCTACTTTCCGACATTAAGCGTAGTTACTTTGCACCTCCAATGATTGACAGAGACCCATTCATCCAAACCATTCGCGACCGTTTAGCCGCACCACTGCCAGGTCGAGAAGCGCAGTACAAAATGGCCTTCGCGCATCGCGTGGAGGAACTCAAACGTAGGCTCAGCCCTCCCGATAACGCCAAAACCGGTTGTGTGCTGATCGCTCTATGGAAAACCGAGGAGATCTGGCATACCGCACTCATCCGTCGAACAGAGAACCCAAGAGATCGCCACAGTGGACAAATAAGCTTCCCTGGTGGGCGTCACGACCTTGGTGATGAAACGTATGCCCATACGGCCCTGCGCGAGGCGCAAGAAGAAATTGGCATCGCCCCCGAGCAAGTGGAAATATTAGGTTTACTTACTGAACTTTACATCCCGGTAAGCAATTTTTCAGTCTACCCTTTTATTGGTCTACTTAGCGCACCTCCAACATTTCGCCTGCAGCCAGGCGAAGTAGAGCAGGTATTCTCTCCAAGTCTATCCTATTTTCAGGATCCAGTTTCCCGTAGCACCGCCGATGTAATGGTTGGCGGACAATTATTGGTTCAGGAAGTCCCATGCTTTATGATCGAAGATCGACCTGTCTGGGGTGCTACTGCTATGATCCTTTCCGAATTTTTAACCTTGATATCCTGATGCGGCACACGGCCACTTTCCCGATCGATGATCTTGCGTTTTGGAAAAAACAACTGCTGTATTGGGCAGCAGGATTTGAATTAGGGGTTTATCTGGATAGCAATCGGATGGATCATGAAGGGCTGGTTTTGGGCCAATCAGTCTCAACGGAAAGCTGGGAATGTCTCGCAGCAGCTGATTCTGTTGCGGTTTTAGAAGCCAATGCTGGCGATGCCTTTGAGCAATTAGGGAGTTTCCATCAAGGTACAGGCGATTGGCTGTTCGGCTATTTTGGCTACGATTTAAAAAATGAGGTCGAATCTCTTTCCAGTCAGAATTACGATGGCATCGGATTACCTGATCTGGGATTTTTCCGACCTGGAACTGTGGTGGGCATTAAACCTCCCCGGTCTTCAAAGACTTACGAACTTGTGCTGGAGATCCAAACGCTGACCCGTGCGCCAGAGGACGTTTTCCAAGAGATCAAAAACGCAAAATGCGATCCTTACAAACAGGAACAGGTAAGCATCAAACTACAGCCCCGGATCCCAAAATCAGAATACCTTCAAACGGTGGAGACCATTCGCCAGCACATCGCCGGGGGCGATGTGTACGAGATGAATTTCTGTCAAGAGTTTTTTGCAGAAAATGCAAAGATCGAACCAGTGTTTGTCTTTGAACGCCTGAATATGATTGGAAAAGCTCCTTTCACCACCTTTCTGCGTTGGCATGACCGATATCTGCTTTCCGCAAGTCCAGAACGTTTTTTGAAAAAAGAAGATCAAAAACTTACCACTCA
Organism: Lewinellaceae bacterium; assembly: GCA_947476195.1. Taxonomy (GTDB): domain Bacteria; phylum Bacteroidota; class Bacteroidia; order Chitinophagales; family Saprospiraceae; genus M3007. Next base: position 6,900 of record CANJPT010000077.1, read on the forward strand.
ACCCATTAAAGGCACTCGCCGTCGCGGAAAATCCCAGGAAGAAGACGAACTGATCCGACAGGAACTCGCTAACAGTGAAAAAGACCGATCAGAGAATGTGATGATCGTAGATCTGGTGCGCAATGACTTTTCACGCAATTGTCTGCCAGGCTCTGTCGTAGTGGAAGAACTCTGTGGCATTTATTCTTTTGCTACCGTGCACCAGATGATCTCTACTGTTAGTGGGGTTTTACCTTCTTTGGGGGCATTGGATTCATTAGGGGCAATAAACAATGCCCGGCAAATCCCAAATGACCAAATGACCAATGACCAAATCTCCCTCCAGGCGTTGCGGGATTGTTTCCCAATGGGAAGCATGACGGGTGCGCCCAAAATCATGTCGATGGAGCTTATTGAACGGTACGAGCGCACGCGCCGGGGGCTGTATTCGGGGGCGGTTGGTTACTTTGATCCCAACGGTGATTTTGATTTCAATGTAGTAATCCGCAGTGTTTTATATAATGCTGCTATACACTACGTTTCGGCCCAGGTGGGCGGCGCAATCGTGTTCGATTCTGTTCCAGCACAAGAATATGAGGAATGTATGGTGAAAGCTGAGGCGATGATGCGGGCACTAACGCTGGATCCCAACTTTGTTTAGACCATGAATACATAGGGAAATAATTCACATAAAATATTGGTTATCAATACCTATTTGCCTGTTTATTTCAAATACCTCTATCCAGGGCGATAGAGTTTATCGTAAAAATACGATAATTATTTCTTCAAATATTTGACAGCTCAAATATTAATCGTATTTTTACGATATAATTTAGAAGCTATCCTAATGGCCACCCATAAAAAAGAAGCGTTCGGGCAGTTCGAACAAGAACTTGCGGAGCTCGCCAAAGCGCTTGCGCACCCGGCAAGAATTGCCATATTGAAAGAACTGGCCAAGCGAAACACCTGCGTCTGCGGTGAGATTGTAGAGGTTTTGCCCTTGGCGCAAAGCACGGTATCGCAGCATCTCAAAGAACTGCAACAAGCCGGGCTGATTCAGGGCACTGTTGAAGGTGCCAAATCCTGCTATTGTATCAACAGGGATACTTTTCAGCGATTTGAACAGATGTTGAAATCGTTCTTTGTGAGTACTGCCAACCAGCAGTGCTGTTGAACCGTTTTTTTAAAAATCATCGTCTTTTTACGATAAGTACAAGACCCAAGCGCGGAATATTCAAATCACCGCATCAACCATTTAACTTTTAAACCATATAAACAATGCAAACTGCAGAACAGATTAAAACGGTAGTCCGTGAAAAATACTCGGAAATCGCCCTTCAAGAAAAGGCTTGCAACGAAGCATCCTGTTGTGGCGTCGGCACACCAGGTACATATACCATCATGTCTGACTCCTACACCGAGCTGGAAGGTTACAACCCTGATGCTGACCTAGGTTTAGGCTGTGGCCTTCCTACCCAATTTGCTCAAATTCATGCGGGTGATACCGTGCTCGACCTCGGCTCAGGTGCTGGCAACGATGCTTTTGTGGCCCGTGCAGAAACTGGTGCAACGGGCAAAGTCATCGGCGTAGATTTTACCCCGACGATGATCCGCCGTGCCCGCGAAAACGCAGAAAAATTGAATTTCCACAATGTTGAATTTCGTCAGGGCGACATCGACGATCTCCCCGTTTCTGACAATTCTGTCGACGTGGTGGTGAGCAATTGTGTGCTCAATCTGGTACCGGACAAACCCAAGGTATTCAAAGAGATCATGCGCGTATTGCGCCCAGGCGGGCATTTCAGCATCTCTGACATTGTGCTGGTGGGCGATCTGCCGGATACCTTGCGCAATACTGCGGAGATGTATGCCGGCTGTGTCTCCGGGGCCATTCAGAAAGACGAATACCTCGACATTATTCGCCAGACGGGTTTTGAAAACATGTCGGTACAAAAGCAAAAACCGATCTTGATTCCCGACGAAATATTACTGGAATACCTGAGCCCTGAAGAACTGAATGCTTTTGTTGCCTCTAAAACGGGCATCTTCAGCGTAACCGTTTATGCAGAAAAAGCAGGCGGGGATCCGGCTCAAAAAGCAGTTCATACCGAAAAACGCAAAGTTGACATGCGTAATCTGGCTGCTGAAGCAGGGAAGGCCTGCTGCGCGCCTGGGAGCGGGTGTTGTTAATCAAGTATAGAACTATGCAGACCTATAAGGTTTTAAAAACCTATGGTATGTACACATCTTTTCTTGTACACTATGCGATATATTTTTTGACAGGATTTACAGGATAAACAGGATGGAGTCGGCTTCGCCGACTTGCTTCGACCCTTGATTTAATATGCCGGTTAAGAATTATCTGTAAAAATCATCTAGGCTACAGAGTCGGCGAAGCCGACATATCCTGTTTATCCTGTAAATCCTGTCAAAAAAATAGTCAAATCCTTTTTCCAATCTACTTTGTAACTTGTGTACATACCGTAGGTTTTAAAAACCTTATAGGTCTGTATTCACGAATAGGAGGACTCCAGCAATCAATTGTATCTATTTCCGTGTCTTTCAATATTTTTCCCATCATGTCCATCCTTCTAAAAACCGCCCACCCAGACCAAACAGCAGGTTTAATCGATTTTTTACAAAAATCCGGGCTGCCCAACAGCGATTTACCAGCAGATCTATCTGGCTTTACCCTGGCCATGGAAGGAGCGCAAATTGTTGGCTCTGCCGGAATGGAATTGATGGGCAACATTTGGCTGCTTCGCTCAGTTGCTGTGGACGAATCCTACCGCAACCAAAAACTCGGACAGCAACTTTTTGAGGCTGCACTTGAGCACGCACAGTCGAGACAGGTTCAGAAAGTCTTTCTGATCACCGATTCCGCCGGGCCGTATTTTGAAAAAAAAGGGTTCTTTAAAATTGACCGGATGGACACGCCTGAAGTAATCGCTCAAACCATGCAATTTTCAATGCTTTGTCCTTCATCGGCGATAGTAATGAAAATGGACCTGACCTAAACTTACCGAGTAGGCTTACCTGAACCATCTTTACCCACATGCGACTTTTTACGCCAGCTGTATTCCCGTTTTTTTTTCTTGTTTTGATGGCCCGGTCCGGCGGGGCTCAAACGTTTTATGGCCAGGTGACCGACGCCAAAGCATTACCCCTCCCAGGTGCAACAGTAGTATGGACGGGCACCAGCATCGGTGCCCGTGCTAATGAAAAGGGTGAATTTGCCCTTCCTTTCCCGCGGGACACGTCACATAAGCCCTTCAACTTGTCTGCCATTTTTGCCAGTGTACGGGACACCTTTTCCATAGACGATCTGCATAGTTATTGGACTTTAGTCATTTCAGCCAACGTAACCTTGCAGGAGGTGACCATTCGCGATGAGGTAACTGGCGCATTTATCTCTGTTTTACAACCTGTTAAAACGGAGATCATCAATCTTTCCGAGTTGCGAAAGGCCGCTTGCTGTGACCTCGCAGGCTGTTTTGAGACCCAAAGTACCGTGCAGCCCACCACAACCAATATTCTCACCAATGCCAAAGAATTGCGCATCCTCGGGCTCAGTGGAGTCTACAACCAAGTGCTGGTGGATGGCCTGCCCACGATCCAGGGATTGACCTATACCTATGGCACTGGCACGATCCCAGGCAGTATGCTGGAAAATATCTGGGTAGTAAAAGGCGCAAACTCCGTGCTTCAGGGCTATGAAGGCATGGTCGGGCAGATCACGATATTCCCCCGGGAAGGCGGCATTGCTGAACCGGTGACTGCGGATGTACTGGTCAACAGTTTCGGTGAAAAGCACTTGAACGCTGCATTTGCGACTAAAAAAACTCGCTGGACCAATTACCTGGCCCTGCATACTTCGCAGCCTGGTGGCAAATGGGACCGTGACGACGACACTTTTCTGGATCTCCCGCAACTCACCCGGTATTCCGTTTACAACAAGTGGCGCTACCGAAAAGAAAACGAAAATGGGTTAAGTGCATTTATCGGGGCAAGATTCGTTACTGAAAAGCGCATTGGCGGGCAGGAAAATTTCGACCCAAAAATCGACGAGGGAACCACCAATGCCTATGGGCAAACGGTTCGTTTCCAACAGCCGGAGCTCTTTACCAAAACCGGCTGGCGCTTTGATGCAAACCACAAGATCTCCCTGCTGGCCTCTTTTGTCGCCCAAAACCAAAACGCCTGGTTTGGTCTCACTCAATATGACGCCAAGCAGCGGCATGCTTATGCTAACCTGCAGTACGAACTTTTTTGGGGTAAAAACAAAAGGCATGAACTGAAAACCGGAATCAGTTTCCGGCATTTCATCTTAAACGAAACCATCGGTTTTGCTCCTGCTGACACCCTGGGACGCATTTATGCGGGGGATTACCGCCGGGAAGAAAACATCCCGGGCGTATTCGCCGAAAACACCTTCCATTTCCAAAATGACCGTTGGGTATGGGTAGCCGGCGTTCGTGCAGATCACCACAATGAATTCGGATGGTACGCCACGCCACGTACCATGTTGCGGTTCAACCCAAATCCGGATCTCGATCTGCGGGCAAGTATTGGCTCGGGTTGGCGCACGGTTAACCTTTTTCCTGAAAACATCGCCTTGCTGGCAGGCAGCCGCGATATCGTGTTTGCCGAAACACTGCGCCCCGAACACTCCAGGAATGCAGGGATCAATGCAACCCGCCGTTTCAAGATCGGAAAAATGAACCTGACGGCCACCGCCGATCTCTACCACACCCGATTTAAAAACCAGTTTTTCCCGGATTACGACAGCGACCCCAACAAATCCATAATTGCCAATTTTACAGGCATATCCCGGAGCAACGGACTGCAACTGGAACTAATTGCTGCCTTAAATCGTCGCCTGGAACTCCGCACAGCCTATAATTACCTGGATGTTTATAGGCAGCAAAATGGCGAAAAGGTGCTGCTTCCCTTCAATCCACGGCACAAAATACTGGGCGTAGCCACCTTCCGGACTCCCGGCGAACACTGGCAATTTGATGTCAACCTACACTGGTATGGCCAGCAAAGATTGCCCGATACACGAATCAATCCGGAAAACCTCCGTCTGCCAGATCATTCGGAAGCCTATTCGGTGACGGGACTCCAGGTCAGGCATGCCTTTCATCGCTTCGATCTGTTTGCCGGTTGTGAAAATGTATTCGATTTCCGGCAGCTACAACCGATACTGGGTTGGGAACAGCCGTTTGCGCGGGGCTTTGATCCTTCCTTTGCCTGGGGTCCTACGCGGGGGCGGGAGTTTTACATGGGTTTTAACTTCAAACTTGAACGAAAATACAAAGCGAAATAAGTAACTACTAGCTGCTAAGCATTGATTTTGAAGTGTTTATTTGGAACATAAGCGGCAAAAAACCTATTAAACTTGCCTTATAAATAAATTGATGTTACAGAAATCTTTTGCCGAAACACTTGGCACCTTTGCGTTGGTCTTTTGTGGTACCGGGGCCATCATCATCAATCAGGAAAGCGGTGGTGTCGTGACGCACATGGGCATCGCCATTACATTTGGGCTCATTGTAATGGCGATGATTTATGCAATGGGCGAGGTTTCAGGCGCCCACTTGAATCCAGCAGTTACCCTGGCCTTCTGGCTGGCTGGACGTTTTCCAGCGCGGAGTATTCCTCCATTCCTAATTAGTCAAATGTTCGGGGCAATAATTGCGAGTGGACTGCTTCGATTTTTATTTCCTGCCAATGCTCTGCTCGGCACTACGCTACCGATAGGAAGTGAAATGCAGTCATTCGTTTTGGAAATTGTATTAACCTTTTTGTTGATGCTTGTCATACTACAGGTTTCGCAGGGAAGTAAAGAGACTGGCTGGTTTGCAGGGCTGGCCATTGGTGGGGTTGTGCTATTAGAAGCCATGTTTGCAGGGCCTATTTGTGGGGCTAGTATGAATCCAGTAAGGTCATTGGCCCCTGCAATAATGTCTGGGCATTGGGAGCACCTCTGGCTTTACCTGACAGCTCCAACACTGGGTGCCATGCTGGCTGTGCCTTGCCACTCCATTTTGAAGACTCCGGTTACAATTCATCCTGATCCTACTGCCTGATACTTTTCAACACTATTCAGACAATTTATGAAAATTGCCCTTTTCTCTGACATTCACGCCAATCTACCAGCTTTAGAAGCCTTTTTTGTGTCGGCAGAAAAACACCTGCCTGACCAGATTTTCTGCCTTGGCGACCTGGTTGGTTACAATATCTGGCCCAACGAGGTCATTCAGGAAATACGTAATAGAGGTATTCCAACCATTGCCGGAAACTACGACTTCGGCATTGGCCGCGCAACCGACGATTGCGGTTGCGCGTACAAAACCGAGGAAGAAAAAGGCAATGGTGCGGTTTCCATTGCCTTTACCAATCAGATTGTGCAATCCAAAGAGCGTCAGTACTTGCGAGACTTGCCCAAGCACATCCGCATTGAGCTAGAAATGAACGAAGGCGAACCTATTTCGCTTTTACTCGTGCACGGCAGCCCGCGAAAGATCAATGAATACCTGTTTGAAGACCGGGAGGAAAAAAGCATGTTGCGCATACTCGAAGGTGCCAAAGCGGACATTCTTTGCTTTGGACATACGCATAAGCCTTATCACCGAATACTCAATTCGGGTACGGAAGCAGAGCCTCATTTCCGTCATGCGATCAACATCGGCTCGGTCGGAAAACCCAAAGATGGAGACCCTCGGGGCGGTTATGTATTGCTTGAATTGGATGGACAAAGCCATTTAAAAAACGCAAACAGCATTCGGGTGGAGTTTGTTCGGTTCGAGTATGACCTGGAAAAAGCGGCTAAAGCAGTGGAGAATAGTCCTTTGCCTAACGCTTATGCAATGGCATTGCGGACGGGAAAATAGGCGCTGAGACCTACCCATAACACTGGCAATAACGGCGGTTCATGAGGGGAAGACCAAACTACTAAACATTTTTGTTTTGCCCCCAGACCTTTCAGGTTTCCAAAAACATTATGGGTCTAATTTTTGAAAATTTATTTTAAAATTATATTAGCAAAGGGATCATATTGTATCCGTTTAAGATCGAATCACGCCTAGGTTTTTCTCTTTTTATTGAACTGGTATTTTAAATATTTCTTTAGACCTTTGCGCTCTTTTTTAAAACTTTAAAAATTTTCGTTCGCAAAAAAATTTATGAAAAATCCATTACTTTACTTACTGACTAGCGGCATCCTTCTTCTGACTGTTTCCTGTGGAGAGAATGAAGCGCCCCTGCCTTCTTGTACTGGTGTCCAATTTGAATACGAGGGCTCAGATGGGCCGGATTATTGGAGCACACTCTGCGTGGACTATACCCCTTGCGGTGGCAAAGTGCAATCGCCCATCAATATAACGGGTGCTTTAGATGATGCCAGTTTGATGGGCATTCCACAAACTTACATTTCAACAGCTACGCACATTGTCAACAAGGGCCACACTATCCAATTTAATTTTGACGCAGGCAGCAGCATCCTGATTAACGGAGAAAAGTTTGATCTGCTTCAATGTCACACGCACACACGCAGTGAGCATGAATTGAACGGCGTCCATCATCCGATGGAGATGCACTTTGTACATAAAAACCTAATAACTGGAAACCTGGCCGTTATTGGGGTTTTTGTGGAAGAAGGGGCAGAAAATCCCATCTTGAAAAATTTTGTAGATCATCTTCCTGTCACCAAAGACGCTACTTACGAAGATCCAATCACCTTCAGTGCCCTTGACTTCATGCCCAGCGACAAGAGCTATTTCACTTACTCAGGCTCTTTGACTACTCCACCTTGCTCGGAGATAGTGACCTGGTTTGTGATGGAGCACCATATTGAAGCATCTGCGGCTCAGATCCATGATTTTGAAGCATTGGAGCATGTGAATAACCGCCCGGTGCAAGCCCTTGAAGGCCGGATGATCAAGCACTTTAAAATGTAACCAACCTGAAGGTGCTCGATAGAACCCAATCATAAATAGATGACCGCGAGACGTTAGGGGCCAGTGCAATACACGATTGCCTTCCATTGTTTCGAGCTTATTCTGGAATTGGATTTTGGCCGGCAAGCGGCAAAGTTTATTTCATCCAGCGTTATCGTTTTCGCAGGATCACCCGCATACAAATGCAAATTTTGCCGTGCCTGAAATAAAACTTGCTCCCTTTCGGCTGAAAACGAATTCCCGAACAAACCCTTACTAAGGATATTGCTAAATAAGGGTATTAGGCCTCCTGAAGTTAATGCTTCTGGAGGCCTTTTGACTACTACGTACCAAGAGGAACCCCATAATTCATGTAGCACGCAAAAATTTGAGTAGCAATCGCGTACGATGTGAATATCTATGAAATGCAGACCTTCGTGGCAGATGTACAACCATGCCTGATCAAATATCCAGATTCCACATCCTTGGGGCACCCGGTTCGGGAGTCACCACTTTAGGCCGCGCTTTGGCCCAAAAGCTGAATATTGCCCATTTCGATACGGACGACTACCATTGGTTCACCGACGACGCCCTACCCTATCGCCGCCGACGAAATCCGGATCATCGCCGACAATTGATGACCAGAGATTTCGATGCCCACGAAAGCTGGGTGCTTTCCGGTGCGCTTTGTGGCTGGGGTGATGTGTTCATTCCCCGATTTGATGGCGTAATTTATTGCTGGCTGCCGGCAGAAATCCGCATAGCGCGTATCCAAACCAGAGAATTGGCCCGTTATGGCCCAGAACGGCTCGCACCTGGCGGGGAATTGCATGGCGTTTATGAAAAATTCTGTAGCTGGGCCATAGCGTATGACGAGGATTCGGAAAATATCCGAAGTCGTAGCCGTGAATTGGAGTGGTTGGAAAATTTGTCTTGTCCAGTGCTTCGTTTGGAGGAAGAAAAGGCCGTGGGAACCTTGGTGAATCAGGTTTTGGAGAATTTTGACAAGGGCTGATTGGCACCGTTTTCTGAACTCGCTCTTCCAATCGCCAGATTAAAGTAAGCCATCCGGTTCATCAAAAAAATATGACATATCAGCCCCCATAAGCAAGCCTACCTTTGTAATCTGCCAATACACCACTCACTAATACACGACTCACCAATCCACCACGCCCATGATGCTCCGTCGCCCACGCCGTAACCGCCAATCAGCTGCCATCCGCAGCATGACCACCGAGACCCATCTGAGTACCGAACACCTCGTGTTCCCACTGTTCGTGCTAAATGGCTCGGGCATCCGCAGTGAGATCCACTCACTACCCGGTGTTTTTCGTTTCTCGCCGGAAAACCTGCTGCACGAAATTGAGGAGTGTATGAATTTGGGATTGACCAATTTTATCTTGTTCCCTGCACTGGCAGAGCACTTGAAAGACACGATGGCCACCCATAGTTGGTCACCCGACAATTTTTACCTCAAAGTTGCCCGCGACATCAAAAAGCGATTTCCCGAATGTTGCCTTATCAGCGACGTAGCCATGGATCCATACTCCAGTGATGGTCACGACGGACTTGTGCGTGACGGCGAGATCATGAACGACGACACCTTACCCATCCTTGCACGGATGTCGGTGGCACAGGCAGAAGCAGGCTTCGATATGCTCGGGCCATCAGACATGATGGACGGCCGTGTGGGATTCATCCGTCAGGCACTTGACAATGAAGGCTTTACCAAGACCGGTATCCTCGCATACACCGCTAAATATGCCAGCTCGATGTACGGCCCGTTCCGCGATGCGCTCGATTCTGCCCCCAAAAGCGGTGACAAAAAAAGTTATCAGATGAACCCTGCCAACAAGCGGGAAGCCCTCATCGAAGCCGCACTCGATACTGCCGAAGGCGCTGATATGCTCATGATAAAACCAGCGCTGCACTACCTCGATGTGATCCATTTGCTGAAAGAAAACTCCGATCTGCCCATTGCGGCGTACCACGTCAGCGGCGAATGCGCCATGCTACGGGCAGCTTGTAACAACGGCTGGCTCGATTTTGAAAAAGCCATGCCAGAGACTTTGTTGAGCATCCGCCGAGCAGGGGCTGATGTGATTTTGACCTATTTCGCAAAGGAATGGGCACAACGGTTTAAGTAGACAAGACGGAATAAACTTGTATTTTTGCATTCAACTTATAGTCCGCCACATAGCACCCATCGTTTTAAAAGCGTTATTTTAGGTGCGCGTTGTGGCATAAAAATATTGTGCTAAGTGAACTAGGTGGTAAAAAACATAAAGACCACTGTGGTTCCAAAACCCAAATACTCAACACCATGGAAAAACACAATTTCTCTGCGGGTCCGGCAGTGTTACCCGCTTCTGTACTAAAAGAAGCCGCCAAAGCTGTCGCCAATTATCAAGGTATGGGCCTTAGCCTGCTCGAGCTCTCCCACCGTGGCCCCGAGTTCATAGCCATCCTGGCAGAAGCCAATGCCTTGATGCGTGAGATCATCGGTCTGCCGGATAACTACCATGTATTGTGGCTCTCTGGTGGCGCAAGCACCCAGTTTTTTATGGCCCCGATGAATCTGCTAAATGAAGCTGAAACCGCCCAATATGTAAATACCGGGGTATGGGCTGATAAGGCGATTAAAGAAGCAAAATCCTTTGGCAATGTGCAGGTTATTGCTTCTTCAAAAGAACAAAACTACACCTTCATCCCAAAGGATTACAAGATCTCAAAAGCTGCAAAATACCTGCACCTGACTAGCAACAACACCATTTATGGCACCCAATTACATAAGTTCCCCAAATCACCGATACCGATCGTGTGCGATATGTCGTCTGATTTTTTAAGTCGGCCGTTCAAGCCTGAGCAGTTTGGGCTTATTTATGCTGGAGCGCAAAAAAACCTTGGCCCTGCGGGCACTACCGTGGTTATCGTACGCGATGACATGCTTGGCACCGTGTCTCGCCAGCTGCCTTCGATGCTTGATTATCGTACTTTTGTAAAAGAAGACTCGATGTACAACACCCCACCAGTATTTCCAATCTATGTGAGTATGCTCACATTGCGCTGGATCAAAAAGACTGGTGGACTCAAAGCATTGCAGCGCAAAAACAAAGCTAAAGCCCTGCTCCTGTACGATGAAATAGACCGAAATCCGCTTTTCAGGGGCACCGTGGCTGTAGAAGATCGTTCCAACATGAACATCTGTTTTGTGATGCATGAAAAATATGCGGCGCTGGAAAAAGAGTTTGGGCAATTGTGCGAAGCAAATGGCATGATCGGTCTGAAAGGTCACCGTTCTGTGGGCGGCTTCCGGGCCAGTACTTACAATGCGCTGCCGCAAAAAAGTGTGCAGGCCCTCGTACAGTTGATGCGGGATTTTGCAGAAAAGAAGGGGTAAGTGGTGTCCATTTATAGTTTATCGTTCATAATATTCCATGTTTTTCCCGCGAAAAAGAATAATCAAAGGGCTGATTCATATCGAAGGCGTGGCACTCCCGGTGCGCGTTGCCTTGGATTTGGCGAGTGGGCATTATTACAGCCTGTCAGCACGACGCATCACACTCCGTTTGCCTATTACAGCCGGAGAAAGTATGATTCGGGACTACCTTCATATTTTGCAGGACTGGGTGCAAATACAGTTTGAAAAGCAGCCTACTTACCGCCAGGCTTACCTCGGCAAACCGTTCCAAAACGGAGACCTGGTTGCCGTCGGAGACAGGCGATATACCCTCTCACTTAATCTGAAAGATCGTGCTACCAGTACCGCAAAATTGATCGGAGATACAATCTGTATGGAACTCAATGAAAACCTTAACTCCTGGCAGCGTACCCGCACGGCTAAAACCTTGCTTTCACGTATTGTTGCCAAAGATTTTCAAGCTGAAATATCGCAACGCGTTGAGGAGATAAACGCACAGACTTTCCGGCAGCCCATCAAAAGTGTCAACCTGAAATACAACCACTCCAACTGGGGCAGCTGCTCCCGGACAGGCAATGTAAACCTTTCCACCCGCTTGCTTTTTGCACCACGATCTGTGCAGGATTATGTGATTTTGCACGAACTGGCGCACTTGGTCGAGATGAACCACTCTGACCGATTTTGGGCATTGGTGGAACGTTATATGCCAAATTACACTGAAGCAGAAAAATGGCTGAAAATCAACCGGTCTAAATGTGACTTTTAATTATGAAGCCTGATATCTCTACTTCTGCCGACATACGCATCCTGATTGATACCTTCTATGAAAAGGTGCAGACTGATGTGGTTATAGGCTACATTTTCAATGAAATAGCGCATGTAAACTGGGCGCATCATCTTCCAATTATGTATGCCTTTTGGGAGTTCCTTCTACTAGACACCCCGGATGCTTACCGAGGAAATCCAATTCAGAAGCACCTGGATCTACACCAAAAGATACCCCTCAAAGCTGAGTATTTCGACCGCTGGCTTAGCCTGTTCCAAACCACGGTAGATGAGCTTTTTGAAGGACCTATGGCAGATAATGCCAAGTTTAGGGCCTTTGCTATCAGTGAGACCTGGAAGCCTAAATTTGATGGGCCTTTCGCGGTGAAGTCTACTACATAATTCACCCTGCGCATTGCATGTAAAACGATGTGGTTTAAAAAATAGTTGCTTGTGGTCCACCAGGATCAAGGCTCAAAAAAGCCTATGCTAGACCCTACCCAGTCTTTGCCCTTGTTGTATCGCACACCCACCATTTCACCTTTGCTCATACGTACCAGATTATTCACAAGGCGCGGCGCTGGCCAGCCTTTGGCCCAAAGCATCATCATGCGAATTTCACATTTAGAAGGCTCCGCAGGGTTGTTTGTCTGGATTGCGGCAATATAATCGACTTTTCGCTGAAGGATAAAGTTTGAGGGATCCTTCACAGATTCCACATCCTCCCGAGTGATATTGATCTTCACGCCTTGGCCGGAAAAGGAAAAAAGTGGTTTCAAAACCCAATTTTCGAGATCATCTGGAATCGCTTTTAGCTCATTGAGAAACAACGTTTTAGGTACAAAATCGCTTTCAATGAATGGCAGAGAGTGCTTTGAAATACGGAAAAACCAATTCGGGTGTCCTACCCATTCAGCGTTCACCTCGGTTGTCATGTCCCATTCGCGTGGCAGATCAGCGAGGCGCTCCAATTCGTCGAAGATGATGCGATTGTAAATGCGTTCGACAGCCACGCGACGTCCTTCGTCGTTGATATAGTACAGATCCCGACCTTCGCGCTTAAGTTTAGATAGGCACAATACTTTGATGCCCAAATATTTTTGAGTACCCCAGAAATCTAATCGGGTATTCTGTTTTTCAGGCTCTAATTCTAACAGAATAGTGTTTTCGGGCTTAGCATTACCTACAATAACTTGCCGAAGCAGATCGATGTACCCTTCCTCATTCAGCCCGCCAAAATAATGATGAAACGCCTCAGGGATATCGAAGTGTGTTCGGTAACTCCTGGCCAACAGATCCTGGAAAAAATAGAGCGAAGGAAAGCCCTGCATTTCGATGAGCTGGGGGCTTAGTTCACCATTTGCATCGCGACAAATACCAAAGTCGAGTTGAAGGAACTGGGTATGAGCGTCTTCGCCAGGCACACGAAGATGTTTGGGCAAAGCAGACTCGCTGCGGCCCATAAAATCCGGCGCCGCGATGACGGCGCAGATGTCTTCTACTCCTTTTAAGAGTTTATTTTTTAAAGCCTTTGGCACAAAAATAGGCGTCTCTGAAACGCGAAAGGTGCACGGTTCTCCAAAATCCATATTCACCATGTGGAGAAATGACTCATATTTTGCTTGCGAGAAAGCTGCATTGTACCGCTGTCGGACTTCTGTATGCATTATAAAAAAGAACTTTAGATGTTTAAATAACTACCAAACCATTAGCGAATATAGGTAGAATTTCGGTCCAAAACCTTGTTAAGTTGGCAAGAAACCCGCCAATTGCATAAGTCCGGGATGAATTTTTGAGAAATGGTATCCCTAATCCGAAAATCAAGCCCGAAACGTACCTTTGCCAATGCTTTGAATGTGGCCCCCGGAAGTCTGTTCCGGAAGTGCTTAGTCGGAATACTCCCGGAACAGACTTCCGATATCCTGCTCCTAAACAATGTCTGACCTAAAATCGAAAATAAACCCCGAAAATATCCCACAGCACATTGCTATTATTATGGATGGCAATGGACGATGGGCCAAACAAAAAGGGATACCTCGTGTACTCGGCCATCATAGTGGTGTTAAAAGTGTGCGCGAAGTTACAGAGGCTGCTGCTCAAATCGGGGTTAAATACCTCACCCTTTATGCCTTTAGCACCGAAAACTGGAATCGACCGCCCTCAGAGGTGACTGCTTTGATGTCGCTACTGGTGGAAACCATAAAGGGCGAAATTCGCGACCTAAATAAAAATGGAGTTCGCCTGATGGCTATTGGTGATATTGAGGGTCTGCCACCGGCCACTTTAAAAACCTTGAGAGATGGCATCGAAAAAACAAAAGACAACGACCGGGTAACACTCGTGCTAGCGCTCAACTATTCTGCAAAATGGGAGATCCTGCGCGCTACCAGGTATTTGGCCGAAAAGGTAAAGCAGGGTATATGCCTACCTTCCGAAATTACGGAGGCCATGTTCGAACATGAACTTAGCACCTATGGCATGCCCGATCCAGAATTACTTATCCGCACCAGTGGCGAAGCTCGGCTTTCCAATTTTTTACTCTGGCAGGTTGCGTATACGGAGCTTTATTTCACTCCCGTGTTTTGGCCTGACTTTGGCAAAGAAGAATTATTTAATGCTATTCTGAGTTATCAAAACCGCGAACGCAGGTTTGGTAAGACCAGTGAGCAGTTAAGTAACGAGTGAATAACAGGGCAACTTTCACCCGTTCCTTAGCTCAGTTACTGACGTGCTTCGAATGGCAAAATTTCTACCCGCCCAATCTTTTTTTCCTGCAAAATCTGTGGCAACACCTGATAATAGACCTGCATACTAAAGGGTCTATCCTCTTGAGGCTGTAAAGGACCTTCCCGTTCAAACTGAAAAATTGGTTTCACGTTTGGATCCTCTGGGTTTAGCACGGTGCAGAGCCTAAGATGGCTTTCTTTATCATAAACAAGCACTTCAAGTCTTGGGTGTGCCGCTATCATTTCCAGTGGATTACTGATGGAGCCACTAACCTGCCAGGCCTTTTCATCGGAAGCTGGCTGACCAGAAACTGAAGGGGTGAGCATTTTCATGCAATTCAACACAGGTGTAACCAAAATCGGACCTGGAGGCGGTTGGGTCGCTACCATAGCTTTAATCATAATAGAATCGGGCTTGTCTGAAAAATCTGACACAGGCCACGAGGCATAAAATGTGGTGCGACCACTGGGTGGCACAGCATCCGAAAAGGCAGGAATGATAACCGAGCTACAGGTTGAAATGGAGATCGAGTTCCCATTGGCATTGAGCGGAACGGCTTCTAACCATATTTTCTGCCAACCAGGTGTCATATTGGTGCAAATGCCAGCCACTATAAACTTACCTTGTTCAACCCAACAGCTTGTATTGTAAACAAGAATATTAATAGGTATCGCATTTGCCGGCACTTGATCTGCATTGAGCGGGCGGGTAGGCACTGGCACTGTTACAGAAACCTTTTTTTCACAATGTTGGAAGAAAAAAGGGAGTGTGAATAGTAGTATAAATCGAAGATTTGTCATGGTATCTAAGCTATTTTTCTATTGAAATAAAGAGGGGGCAAATCCAAATGGATCTAGTTTTAGGTCTGCATGCTGTGGCAAAGGTAAAACAGAAAACAGTGTATCCTGTTTCCAAAAAAAAGTGGCCTTCGAGATCCAAAAGAAATCTCGAAGGCCGTCATTTTTATTATATGGTTGGTTGTGCCGAATTAACGCACCACCGTCACATCCCCTTTCAGGAGCAACTTCTGTCCGTCGATCAACTCCACCTCAGCCCACCATAC
>CANJPT010000078.1 GCA_947476195.1 Lewinellaceae bacterium
ATATTTCTAATTTTTCCACTTATGGTATCTAAAATCCTGAAGCACAAATGCTTGCCACAAACAAAAAAAGGCCACCAAATGGTGACCTCTTAGTCGGGATGACAGGATTCGAACCTGCGACCACACGCCCCCCAGGCGTGTACTCTACCGGGCTGAGCTACATCCCGAAAAATTGTCGGACCAACGGGATTCGAACCTGTGACCTCCACGATGTCAACGTGGCGCTCTAACCAACTGAGCTATGGACCGTATACTCCCTTACTTCATTCGGGGGTGTAAAGGTAAACCCCCCGGCCACAAAAAACCAAGCAGCACCGAAAAATTCCATGGCTTTCCAGGCTTTTGGAAAAACGAAAGGTGTTTTGCTACCTTTGGCAGTTGACAAGCCATAGATTTTTACTCATTTCCCGCCTTTTACCCAATGGATAAGAAAGCACAGATCCAGGAACACATCTCCCTCGGCAAGACTGAAGAAGCCCTCGAACTACTCGAACAGCTTTCCACCGATGCGGTGCTGCTGCAATCGCGCTTCAATGGTGCAAAACGACAGTATAGCATGGGGCTGATCGATTTTAGTGAGTGGTCCAGGGTGCAGGCCCAGATCAATTATGCCGCCCTGGAGATGATGAATTCGGTGCGAAATTGATCAATGAGACGCAACAAATGCGGGCGGATACCGGGCCGCTCGATATGGACCGGAAAAAATTACTGGATTTGAAATCGAAACTTCCGGACTTACTCACGCGGCTAAAAAGCGTCAATACGGTTCCAATCGACGGCGAAAATTTTCAGCCGGGGATGAAAAAAATTATAGAGAAAATTAAAAAATAGCAGGCCAGGCATTTGTTCCCGATCCGGTGAATTTCCCCAAATCGGAAACAAATGCCGCCAATAAGCTCCTACAGCATCCTTCCCTGTGAATAAAACCCCACTCCAACCCCTAACCCTGGACGAAGCCGACGCCAAAAAGTTTGTCCATTCCATGCGGCTTTCCCGAATGCTGCTGCCTATTGCCCTGGGCTTGACAGTGGTGGGATATTTGTTTTACCGGCAATTTGACATCAGCAGGTTTCGCGAGATCGAGTGGACTGGCCGCGCTTTCGCATGGATCGGCCTGGCGTTTTTGCTCCTTTTGCTCAGACATTTTTTCTATGCCTATCGCTTGAAGGTCCTTACGGGCGGGAACTATTTTTCCCTGAAAAAATGCTTCCAACTCATTGTGCTATGGGAATTTAGCGGGGCGCTCACGCCGACCAGCAAAGGCGGGCCCTTCGTGATGCTTTTCGTGCTGACCCAGGAAAAGGTTCCCTCAGGACGCACTGCCGCCGCGCTCTTTTATACCATGATTTGCGATACGGGCTTTTTTGTGATCCTAATGCCCATTTTGCTGTCTATTTATGGTCCACCGATGCTTTATCCGGGCATGACCTCTTTTTCAGCTAAAAACCTGGCTTCGAGTGCGTTGTTTATCACCTATGGGATGATGATCGTCTATTGGCTGTTCCTCACTTTTTTTGTTTTTTTCAAACCGCAATACGCCAAAAAAAGTCTGGCCTGGCTGGCAGAGCTTCGTTTATTGAAAAGGTTTGCGCCAAAACTTAACCTGCTTGGGGAGGAATTCGAACTTGCTGCCACAGAAATGCGTCAGCAAAACTGGAAATATCACCTTCGCGTGATCCTTTGTGCTTTGGGTTCCTGGACGAGTAAATTCATGATGATCAACTGTCTGATCATCGCGATCGTCCCCAGTACCCCCATTGATGGGGCAACCCAGGCGTTCATTTATGCGCGCCTGGTGGCCATGTTTATCATCATTGCGCTCAGTCCTACGCCGGGCGGGGCGGGTTTGGCAGAGCTTGCCCTGGTAGGGTTTATTTCTGACTTTGTTCCGCCGGGCATCGGGCTGGTAGTTGCCTTGCTTTGGCGGGGCATGGCCTACTATGGCTACCTGATTGCAGGGGCCTTAGTTGTTCCAGGCTGGATAGCGACCAAGGTAAGTGAGCGAAAAAAGAGTAAACTTTTGACAGATTCTTAAAATGCCGAACCACGAATTACCGTTTAGCAGTTCGCATGCTCGTACTTTTGCAACGGATTTTCCCAAACTTGATAAGCACATGAATGTTCAAACCTTGCGTATTGCCGCACTTGCCCTCTTGTTTTTAGGCCTGAATCTGACTGGTTCTCAAGCGCAGAGTCCCGACCCAAACCTGGCAAACCAATATTTTTCAGACGGTGAGTTTGAAAAAGCAGCCACCTTGTACGGCCAACTGGTGGATAAAGAACGCCGTAGCGACTACTATTTCACGCGCTATATCGATTGTCTAAGCAAGTTGGAGAAATGGGAGGAGGCTGAAAAAGTCGTTAAAAGGCAGCTAAAAGAGCAGCCAGAGAACAACCTGTTCTACGTAACCTATGGCAACATTTACGAGGGACAAGGCAAAGTAGCCGAGGCCGGGACTCAATACGAGCGCGCCATTAACAAAATGGAGGGCGATTATGCCGCGGTCATCCGGCTGGCTAATTTGTTCCTAAATGATTCCAAATACGATTATGTGATCAAAACATACGAGCGTGGCGCGGCGCTTATGAAAGACCCCAACCGATTTGCCTACAATCTTGGCGACCTCTATCGCCGCAAAGGGGAGCCGGTAAAAATGACAGAGCAATACCTGAACGCGCTTGCCGCTGACCCTGGCAAACTGCCAACCCTTCAAACGATCTTTTCCCGTTCGCTTGGAATTGAAGACATGACCGAATTACAAACACAGCTTTACGCGCGCATTCAGGAAAACGAAAACCCTGATTATATTGAATTGCTCGCGTGGTCGTTCGTGCAACGCAAGGATTTTAAAAGCGCCCTTCGCCAATACAAAGCCCTCGATAAACGGCTCGGGGAAAGCGGACAACGCGTCATGCGCGTGGCGGATGAAGCAGCGGAGGCTCGGGACTACGATGCAGCCATTTCAGCCTATGAATACGTCATTCTTGAAAAAGGCCAGACCAGCCCCTACTTTTACGATGCTAAACGCGAAGCCATGCAGTGCCGCCGACGCAAAGTCACGGAAGGCATCAATTATACCCAACAGGATCTAACCACCCTCGAAGCCGAGTACGAATCATTTTTGCTTCAGTATGGCAAGAGCAATCTGAGCTCCTCTATTATCATGCAACTGGCTGATCTGGAAGCCGTTTATTTGCGCAACCTGCCCAAAGCCATCTCACTGTTGGAAGACCTCAAATTAGTACCTGGTCTACGCCAGGATGTACTTGCCCGTCTGAAGCTCAATCTTGGAGACTACTATCTGATGAACGGAGATATCTGGGAAAGCACCCTCCTTTACAGTCAGGTGGATAAGGCATTCAAGGAGGATACAATTGGCCAGGAAGCGCGTTTTAAGAACGCCAGACTTTCTTATTTCAACGGTGATTTTCAATGGGCGCAGGCACAATTCGATGTGCTGAAAGCTTCCACTTCCAAGCTTATTTCCAATGATGCACTCGATCTATCGGTGTTTATTATGGACAATCTCAACCTCGACACTACCGCAGACGCTATTTCGCTGTATGCTGCTGCCGAGCTTCTGGTGTTGCAAAACCGCTTTGACGAGGCTTTTCTAAAACTTGATACCCTGGCAAAGGGATTCCCGGACCATTCCTTGCAGGACGATATTCTTTACCTGAAAGCGCGGATCTGGGACAAACAACGCAATTATGACAAGGCCATTCCGCTTTATCAGGAAGTGGCCGACAAATTCAAGGACGACATTCGTGCAGACAACGCCCTGTATGCAATTGCGCAGATCTACGAATTGAAAATGAACGAATTAGATAAGGCAAAAGATATTTACGAAAAGATATTCATGGATTATTCCGGCAGCGTGTTTGCCGTGGATGCCCGAAAAAGGTTTAGGATCTTGAGGGGAGATAAGGTGCAGTAAGCAGGAGAAAGGCTTTCAGACAAAATTGGAAGATCTGCTCTGAGGAATTTTTCCAAACTTTGCCCTTCGAAACATTAGTAATCCCGAATTTTGGGAGTCCCTGGCCTCGGAGAGGCTTAAACATTGGTAGTCAACCATGGCAGATATTTTTGAAAAAGCTGAGCAGGTACTAGCTGAAATAACCGCTCAATCCCCCGCCAACGCTGCGGAATTGGAGCAATTCCGGATTCAATACTTAGGCACCAAAGGCCTGATCAAAGGCTTGATGGAGGAAATGCGCAACGTACCCAACGAGCGCAAACGCGATTACGGCCAGCTTATGAACCGCCTCAAACAAGAGGCCGAGACGAAACACGACGAACTGAAAGAAAGCTTCGAAAGCCAATCCCAGGGTGCTGCGGCTCAGGCCATTGACCTTACAGCACCAGGCGAACCGCTTCCACTGGGCTCCCGTCACCCAGTGGCTGTGACCATGAATCGTATCGTGGATATCTTTACCCGCATGGGCTTCAGCGTGGTAGATGGTCCTGAAATAGAGGACGACTGGCACAACTTCACGGCCATGAATACGCCGGAAGATCACCCCGCCCGAGATATGCAGGACACGTTTTATGTGGTGGATGCGCCCGGAATGCTGTTGCGCACCCACACTTCGCCTGTACAGGCCCGGGTCATGGAAAAACGGCAGCCGCCCATCCGCATTATTGCCCCTGGTCGGGTGTACCGGAATGAAACGATCTCTACACGCTCACACGCTCAGTTTCACCAGGTAGAAGGGCTTTATATTGACGAGGGTGTTTCGTTTGCGGATTTGAAACAGACTTTGTTGTACTTCGCTCAAGAGATGTTTGGCGCAACAAAGATCAGATTACGACCCTCTTTTTTTCCCTTCACGGAGCCTTCCGCGGAAATGGATATCTGGCTGGGTACGGAAACAGAAAAAAATTCCCGACTTACGAAGGGGACCGGCTGGCTCGAAATTCTTGGCTGCGGCATGGTAGACCCTCAGGTACTGGAAAACTGTGGGATCGATTCTAAAAAATACAGCGGATTTGCGTTCGGAATGGGCATAGAACGCCAGGCACTGCGGTTGTACGAGATCGGCGACATCCGTTTGTTGTTTGAGAACGATGTGCGCTTTCTGCGTCAGTTTTCTGCCGCGATGTAGGACGAAATTTTTTTTCGTCTCCTGAATTTTATACACGAAGCAAGTGAAGACTTTTCCCCGGGAGATTGTTTTTTACCAAAAATTCTCGATTAACCGGGTGAGTTTTTTGACAGGATTTACAGGATAAACAGGATGGAAGGTGGCTTCGCCAACTTCGTACTACAGGCGGTTGGCGAAGCCAACCCCATCCTGTTTATCCTGTAAATCCTGTCAAAAAAATGTAGCGAATAGCATAAAGACACACTCTAACCTGTGTCTACCGTGCCCGGTATCCACGCATTGCATAGTATAAAATATAAAGATAACAAGGCAGCATCAATACCGGAAACGCTGTTTGGTATCCGATGCTTTTTTCCAGCAAGCCATAAATCTGCGGGATGATTGCGCCGCCTGCAATACCCATCACCAACCACGCGGAACCAACCTGTGTGAATCGACCTAAACCATTGATTGCCAATGGAAAAATAGCCGGCCACATCACTGCATTGGCCAGGCCCAACAGGGCAATGCAGGATACTGCAGTCGAACCGGTGGTGAAGTAGGTCATTACCGCGAGTACCGCACCCAGTATCGCTGAATACTTCAGGAAATTCTGTTGTACAATGTATTTCGGGATCAAAAGAATGTTCAGCACATAACCCAGCAACATGGCTGCCAGGGTAAAGGTGGTGAAATACTTCGTCTGGTCAAGGCTAAAACCCAGTGACTTACCATAAATACCAATGACATCGCCGGCCATTACCTCAGCTCCGACGTACACAAAGATCGCAATGGCGCCCATCACCAGATGTGGAAATTGCCAGACACCCGTGCGCTCAGCCGCAAGCCTGGTCTGAGCTTCGTCGCCGGATGCCGTGTCTGTATCAATTTCTGGAAGCGATGAACGGCGAATCATCAGGGCCAACACCGCCAGCACGATGGCCATGACCATATAAGGCGCTACTACCCGCCCGGCCAACTGGTTGAGCAGGTCACTTTTAACCACTGCATCGGTGGCAGCATTGATCTGCGTTTCTATAGCTGTGGCATTTTTCAAGACAATACTGCTCAGGATCAAGGGACTGAGAATGCCCGCTACCTTGTTGCAGATACCCATGATACTGATGCGCTGGGCAGCACTTTCAATCGGGCCGATAATGCTAATGTAAGGGTTAGAGGCCGTTTGTAAAAGTGCCAGGCCCATGCCCTGCACAAAAAGGCCCAGCAAAAACAAAGGGAAAGCCCTTGCCTGTGCCGCCGGAATGAAGATCAGACAGCCCACAGCCATGACCAAAAGTCCCCAGGCCATGCCATTTTTAAACCCCGTGAGATGAAGGATCTTAGACGAAGGAATCGCCAGAAAAAAGTAACTGATGTAAAAAGCGAAGGTTACGAACAGTGCCTGCAAGGTGTCCAGTTCGCAGGCCAGTTTCAGAAAAGGGATCAGCGTACCGTTTAGCCAGGTGACAAAGCCAAAAATGAAAAATAGCAGGCCGATAATGCTGATCTGGTAAAGATAGCTACTGCTTCGGGTGGTAGAATTTTGCATAGATTAGTCGTTTTGCGATGGAAAAAATAAGTTTGCCCGCCATAGCCCTTTAAGGCGAAGGAGGGATGTGAGCGATGATTCAACCCACCTTCGCCTAAACAAGGCTGTGGCGGGAAATGGCAATTTCTTTGACTTTAGGATCTGCGAATGCAAATAACATTGGGGTAAAGGGGGCAAGTTAGTAGGTTGGGATTGACTGAAGACGATTTTTTTACTCTAAAATACCGCTATTGTTATCTTCCTCTACAAATTGCACCTTATCTGTCAGAATCTACCCTTGAAATTGGCGAAGAGATCATACATAAAAATGAAACCCTCATCGTACCCGGGAAGCCCGGTACAGGTAAAACTACTTGCCTGAACACTCCCACCCGACACTTCAGATGCCACCGAATGCCAAAGAAAGTAAAATCAAACATCGCAGGTTGCCGATTTTTGAAATCTTGCATGTGTTCGCCAAAAGCCGGACACCATCATCTGGAGCGTATCGCAGCGCAATTTGAGCTTTGTGGTGTTGCGGATGCCAAACCCTTAATGGAGCGAATACCTTCCAATTGGGATTGTATGCTGCAGCTATTCAGCCTAAATGAGTCTGAATGCGCTGATTCCAGGCAACCCGATTGATAGGCAGTTGCCGTATGGCGGTATACAATTGGCTCGTTTTCAACGTTTAACGATGTTAAATATCCGATTTTAGCATCATTAAGCCTGAATATCTTGTCGGCAAGTAAGGCTAAATAGAACAGGAATTAATGGATAGAAAAAGTTCAAACAAAGCCCAAAATCGCCGTCAAAAATGCTTGAAAAGCCCCCTAAAACACCGCCCGAACCTGCGCCCTGGCCACATGAACTACCCTGTTTGCTCCCGTCTTTCGACCTTCATAGTTCAGGCTGAGTTGAATAAACTTCGATAATTGCCGATCAAGCGTCAGGTTCCAAAGATAATTTTTGCCATCCTGTAAGCCCTCGAGCATCGCAAATGCCACCGCAGAATTAGGCGAGCCCGTATAGCGCACATTGGCAAAGGTGCCCTTCAGTCGCAGCGAAGTAGCCACGTTAAATCCTTGGATGTTTGGTTTGGACGCCGGGTTCCAAATTAATTCTGCGGACCAGTTCGTTTGGTCCGCTCGTTCAGCAGCTGGAAGTGTGTTTCGGCTGGTTTCCCATTTTACATTTGCGATCATACGAACCCCCCGGACGGGTACCCAGGTCATTTTTGGGCCTGATTCCCAACCTTCCAGATGGTAATTTCGTGTTTCAAACGCCTGATTTTCAGAACTTTTAAGGGTGTTGACAAAATCAGCTTCTGCACTCCATCGGCGGCTGAGGTTGGCGCGTACATGGAGTGAATAATCTCGTGCACTTCGTTGCTCGAATCCAGTGGTAAGTGACAACTGGCTGCGGTTGTTGCCCGCCGAAAGCGAGGCATCCCAGGCCGGCTGGGCTCTGTTGATGAACAGAATATTCCGTACCGCTGAACTCAAGGTAGACAGGGCAGTATCTGCCACAATGGTTTGAAAAGGATCCCAGGCCCGAATATCTCTTGCCCCGCTGAAGGTCCGACGATTGATCTGCAAGGTACTTTGTGTGGAAAACTTTCCCAACCTTCGCCGCCAACCACGTTTCGCAGTAGGCCAGCACAGCCTTGGTTCAAATCGAAGAGTCTGGTTGAGTCCCACGTTGTTCGTTCGGACGTAATCGGGGGTCGTTACAGCTACCCGGATATAATTTGCCTGGTCCTGGAACACCGCGATCTCCATCTCATCCACCTGTAAAATACTGTCCCGGTTTCGGTCTACCCAGGTAAAATTCCCTTCTCCGGGATTTACAACCAGATAATTGAACTCGATCCGTGGACTTTGACCAGAACCCAATTCATAGCCTGTGTTGAAACCAAGTGCATTTTTCCAAGCCGACAAATTGTAATCTACTCTCCCGAGATAAGTATTTTGCGGCGCTTCTTTGGTTAGTTCCGGTGCGAGGATATTCAGCCGGCGAAGCGTTAGTACCCAGGTTAATTGTTGAGTGGTGAGTGGTTTACCTGTCGTGGCTTTAGCGAAGGAGGGGGGTATTGAATTGTTCCAGGCACCATGTAGGTTTAACTCCCGGGCTTCTGTATTTTGCCGAAACAAATTGCCTGCAGGTGCAAAGTCATTGCGTTGAGAAAGATGTCCACCCAACTGCCAGCGGCCTTTATTTTCGGGTGTTTGAAAATAAACCCGCATCAGGTCGTACCAAAAACTTGCGGTCGAAAAAGTATCAATATCGGTGGCTTGCCGGGCATTTTTTTCCCGTTCTGTATATAGGCCGATCTTAAGCAATGCACGGCGGGAAGCGCTGTCTTTTTGAACAAAAAAAGTTTTGGAGAGATCTACTTTGGGGCGTGAAAAACGCGTGCGCTCTACCAGGCCATTGGTCTGCAAAAGATTGGCTTCCCCCCAAAAATCCCAGCCAGTACTTTGTGCCCGCCACCCTCCCGAATGCCGTGTCCCCTCAGAAAAGCCTTCCCGCCTGAATGCACCAAATTCGTATCGAATTCCTCCTAAGTCGTTCTTTTCCAAAACAACGCCTGCCTTGGCCAAATGCTCCGTTGTAGTATCCTGACTTAACCCAATGTTCCAATCGCGACTGAATTCCGCCGAACGGTAAGGATTGAGCGGTCGGAAATCCCGGGCCAAAAATTCGTAATTAGCGAAAAATGTGCCGCGAAAGGCTTTTGGTGGTATGGCCTTCAGGCCGTCGGGAACAGGGGTGTATACACCCCGTGCATCAGATGAATCCAGCGCCACAAACGGCGTATTTCCCGACGGCCTAAAGGTCGTACCACCTGGCAGATCTTTACCAAAACTAATGCCCTGTAACCAACCTACAACCGCCGCCGCACCCACATTGTCAGCATCCCCCAGTGGAGATAACCGATTGAGATCCCGGCTGCTCAGCGCGATTTCGGCTTGTAGTTTCGAGTTTTTAAAGGGTTTAAAATCAGCGCCCAGGGTATACAATTGCCGAGTCTCGGGGGCAACTAGGCGTACAATGGGTTCGAAATTTCCCGTTGGCTGGCAGGTGATAGGATCCGGTGAGCTCCATTGAAATACACGCCCATTGGCAGCTGTGGATACCAGTACATAGTTGCCTTGGCCAACAGGGACCTCAGTGAATCGGGCGGTATAACGGGCCGAATCAGGGTTAGTGCTATATTTTAAAATTTGTCGGGGCTGTCCGCAAAATATCATATCCACCAAACGATATAGTACCCGCGCAGGATCGAAAGCAGCCAGGGTGTCAATTCCTGACGCATAAGCGCTTGGGAGATCATCGCCGATTTGGGCAAGCTGACTACGTTCGGCAGCGGAAAGGTCCTGTGCCCCTCCGCTGCTGCGGCTATCCTGCTCAGAATAAAGGTTAAAAACGACCTTGGCAAGCTGCGTTTGCCAACTGGCATTGGTTGCCACGGTGGAGCGTAGATAGGTCTGGACAGCGTACTCGAATTCGATGATAATCCGGATATCCTTTGTGATAAGTCGCCTGGACGTGAAGCTTAGTTCTCCCAAATTGTAGTCAATGGTGTAATCATCTTCTTGTCCACGGCGGAGTAGTTTTCCATCGGCAAAAACCTTTTCTGTGCCAGCGAGCACGATAATAAACCGTTCTCCCTCAGTCCCCTGCAAACGATATGGTCCCTGATTTCCTTCCTGACCTTGTATGCTCTGCCGTGCAAATTTGCCCCTGGAAATGGCGGCTGCCGCGCGGAGTTTAGTAATGGCTGGTTGAGGCCTTTCACCGGGAACCGGGAACCGTCCTCCGTCTACCGTGACCATAGCCCCTTGCAGGCGTTTGAAATAATTAGAAAAATAACCTTCGGGGCGCGTCAGATCAAAATCGCCCGCTGTAAGCGTTACATCTTTGCGTTTCAACTGGATAAAAATGCGGTCAAACTCCTGAAGTTGCCGGGTGGTACCGTCCGGTTGAAGGGGGATAGAATTATCGGAAAGGGAAGCCGTAAGTTCGAGATCGTTGCCTAGTTTGCCGTTGAGTTGGAGGTTGAGGTTCGAGTTAAAAACTAAATTTTGGCTATTGCCTAAAGAAAAACCACGGGTATATGCTCCGGAAGAGGAAAGACCACTTTGTTCCCAGAGTAGCTTACTGGCCTGATAGGGTTCGTAATCAAATTCAATGGCATCAGCATTTACCCGGTGACGAATGGCAAGGGTGTCAAGTCGACTTATTTTTGTGCCGAGGTTAAAAGAAAATACCCGGTAACGTACGAGGATATTGGAACATTCGGGAAATTTCAGGTGAAGCGCGGCGGTATCAATCCGGAGTAGGTTATTTTCGAGCTTAAAAAAATGAGGATCCAGTTGTTGACCCGATAAAACATCCGAAACGGAAAGAAAGGGCACAGAAACGGTAAGGGAATCAAGTACTTGTAATGGCAAATGAGCATCTACCACGCTTTGGCGTAAGTTGGAAAATTGAGCTGAAACGGTCAACACCTGGAAACACAGGACATGCGTCGCCCATAACATCCTGAAAGCTCCTAACTTTCGGGAGCTTTGCCAGGACCATGGCAGGTGCTTCCGGAATGAAAAAAAATAAGTCAAATCAGCAGGAAATATAACGCCGCGATAGGGACGTATTCGCGTGAAACTGCGTTGCCTCAAAACCTTGTAGGCATTAAGTATGTTTGCTCAAAAATAATTACTTCGGTCAATTTTTCAACTCACTTACCCATGAAAGTCTCCGTTACACGCCGCGCACATTTCAATGCCGCCCACCGTTTGCACAACCCGGCCTGGTCCGATGAAAAAAACCGGGAAGTATTTGGCCTTTGCAACAGCCCCAATTTTCATGGGCACAATTATGAATTGGAAGTGCGGGTAACGGGCGAAATTGATCCTGAAACGGGAATGGTTGTAGACCTGGGTTGGCTGGCCCAACTAATCAAAAGGGAGATTGAATTGCGTTTTGACCACAAAAACCTGAACCTTGATACCGCGGAATTCCAAAGCCTGATCCCTACGGCAGAAAATATCTGCCTAATCGTTTGGCGCATCCTTAGGGGACATTTACCTGAAAAATTTGAACTCCACATACGGCTATATGAAACGCCCAGAAATTTTGTAGAGATCGGATAGCCCAGGTCAATCTACTCTGCACAATTCTGATTGATTCCCAACACATAATTCTGTATCGCGCCAATTTCTTCGGCCAGATTGGAGCCTAAAAAACCCTTTATATCACCATTTTGGATACTTTTTTTGTATTGTGCTAAAAAAGGCTTGCTGAGCGGGGTATAAGTCCAGTGCCATTTTTCTTCATGATATCCATGCGGTCGGCCAGCTGTGTAGGGCTGACAAAACCCAAACTCATGCGCATGATTAGCAAGCCATTGGTACATTTTTTCGTATTTCCCTCCTGGTTCAAACGATGCGTTGTTCAAATCATTCAGATCCATGTCTGTGCCCCAATGATGGCGCGAGGAGCCTGGCATAGAAGAGTATTCTAAAATTTTCAGGGCGCGATCTTTAGGCTTCGGAGCATCCATTGCAAAACGATCCCACTTACCTTCCCAGATGGCTTTTTGCTGCTCAAAATTTCGGGTTGCAGAAATAATCTTGAGCGAAACACCAGCACTTTTAGCACTATCCCACATTTTTTTAAAGGCCTCAAATGCTTCTTTTCGCAGCATCATTCCCGGCTTATCGGAATAAGGCGCGCCCACCGAAACAAAATCGGCGTGTTGGGCAGGATTAAATTTCCCAAGCAAATAATCCTTACTCACCAAGGCCGATGCAGGGATGGAATCCGTATGGCTCCGGGCAGACATGGAGGAGATTTGAGACGCAGTGGTATCTGTGTTTCCACAAGCGATGATCACCACGAGAGCAAAGACAAGCACAAAAGACAGTTCATTGATTTTCAACATCTTCAATCTTTTTTTTCAGGGCTTCTTTGGTAAATGTACCAGCATCATGCCAATGGCGCTGGCCGTTTTTATAGATCATGAACGTCGGAACGCCCATTACTTTCATTTGAACTGCGAGATCAGTGTTTTGGTCCACATCAATTTTGAGAATACGCACCCGTTCCCCGAGTTCGGCTTTGAGTTCGTCCAGCACCGGCCCCATAGCCCGGCATGGTCCACACCAAGTGGCCCAAAAATCAATCAGCACGGGGGTTTCTGATTGGATGAGTTGTTCAAAAGTGGATTTCATAATGGTTGCAAAGATAGCCTGTTTAGTTTTGTGATAAGAAAATACAGTACATCCTATTTAGGCGTTGAAAACTGGTCTTTAAGTGATTAAAGGCAAATTGCCAGAAACCCGATCGGGGCAATATATTTCAGAAGATTTTGATATCGATCAGGCTTTGTTCGCGCCTGAAACTGGGCCTGAAAGGTCGCTAAATTTACAAAAAATACCTCGCTGGGCAAAAATGTTGAGGAAATTGCTTCTACAGATACAAAACGCTCTACTTTTGGCGTTTACGGACCCAATCAAGAACAATCGGTTTCAACACAAACAGCATCTCTTATCTTTATGACACTCTACGCCATCCTGAGCGCATTCTTCTTCCTCCAAGCCCCCGGCACCCTTCCAAAAGCCAACGTTCCGGAGGAAACGCAAAGTATTCTGGATATCATCCTGACCAGCAGTCCTTCAGGTCTTGTTGTGATGATCATCCTTTTCATTCTTTCCATCGTAGCCGTTTACATCATCATTGAGCGTTATTTTACCCTTATTCGTGCGGGGCAGGTGGATCACAATTTCATGAACTCCATCCGGACCAGCGTGGAAAGCGGCAACCTACAGGCAGCCAAAGCACTCTGCCAAAGCGTAGATGCACCCATGGCCCGTATGGTAGAAAAAGGACTTGACCGCATCGGCAAACCCTTGGATGATATTAATAAATCTATCGAGAACGTAGGCAACCTCGAGTTGCTCAAACTCGAAAAAAACCTTTCTACCCTGGCCTCCATCTCCGGTATCGCTCCGATGATCGGTCTTTTGGGTACTGTTATTGGTCTGATCATCTCCTTCCAGGATATGGCCAATGCGCAGGTTGTAACGCCTAAAGTACTTTCCAATGGTATTTACCACGCCCTGACCGCTACGGCTGCGGGTTTGTCGGTATCGATCATTGCCATGGCTGGTTTTAACCTGCTTGTTACCAACCTCGACAAGGTTATTTTCAAAATGGAGAATACTGCTGTTCAGTTCATGGACTTGTTGCAAGAACCTTCTCGTTGAAAAAGATGCGTTTTGAACGAGAAATGAAGCATAAAAACTTCATTTATAGTTCCCTTTTCATCATTCTTTCTTTACCAATTATACTAGAAAAAATATGGGACTCAAACGCCGCCAACGGGTAGAGCCGGAATTCAGCCTTGCAGCCATGATTGACGTGATCTTCCTGCTGCTGATGTTCTTCATGCTCACTTCCAACTTCGTGACCCCCAATGCACTGAACCTCCAGCTGCCTTCCAGCACGTCCAAAAGCATGGCTTCTGCCGACCTGGCTGTATCCGTTAATGCTGAGGGCAAATTTTTTATCGATCGCACTCCGGTAAATGTAACCAACCTGGAAAGTGCGCTGAAAGCAAAGATCAGGGCGAGTAATTTAGATGTTAAGTCTACCACCATCACCGTAGCCGCTGATAAGGCCGCCACAGTTGAAAACATGGTGATCATACTGGAAGTAGCCAATCGCCTGCACTTGAAGACGATTTTGGCAACTGATCCAAATGTGAGTACCCAGAACTAAGCACTCCGAATCAAAAGAGCGAACCTTGCTTGGATTTTCAAAAATTATGGAGCGGATTTGTGCATTTGGACTCGAGAATTCATCTTTGCTCAAAACATACATTCAGACATGAAAGCTGTAGTTAATAAGGAAGAGAATCGCACCAAAGCAGCCATAGGAAGTGCGCTGTTTCACGCGTTGTTACTAGCATTGCTCTTTTTTTATGTGCACCCTGCGCCCGATATTACCCCGGAAGTAAGCACTATTGAGTTAAATTTTGGTGGCGGTGGCGATAATGCGGCTGCAGGCGAACCAGACAAGGGTATGAACGATGACTACACCCCACCAGGTGAAGAACCTGCTCCATCGACCCCGGAAAAGGCTACCTCTACACCAGCACCTACGCCTACCAAGGCGCAACCTGCAGCGCCTCCTACCACTTCAACTTCTGATGACCCGGACGTAGCAGCCATTAAGCAGCAAAAGGAACAAGATCGCAAAAAACGGGAAGAAGCAGATCGTCAGGAAGCTGCCCGTCAGAATGAAGTGAATAGACAACGCGAAGCGGCTGAAGCGGCCCAGCGCGCGGAACAAGCCAAACGGGATAAGGTTAAAAACAACGCTGGTAGTGCCTTTGGCAAACCCGGCAGTAGCGGCCAAGGCGCCGGCGGTGGAGGCAAACCCGGCAACGGCGGCATCAACGGCGGTACGGGAGATAATCCGTTCGGCCATAGCAGTGGAACCGGCGGCGGTACCGGCGGCGGGGATGGTACCGGAACTGGTGCGTCTATTGGCGGCGGACTGGGTGGCCGGACAGTGAAGGAGCGGGGTCACGTAAACGACAATTCTCAGAAAAGTGGTAAAGTGGTCATTTCTGTTTGTGTGGATAGAAATGGAGCTGTCATTCGTACCGAATACACCCAACGCGGATCTACCACTAGCGACAGTGAGTTAAAAAGCAAAGCCATACAGGCCGCTAAAGGATATAAATTCGAGCCGTCAACGCTTGATGAGCAATGTGGTACCATAACTTTTAATTTCCAGTTGAAGTAACCGTGATAGTTTCACTTAAAGTGAGACTATCACGGTTATACACAGCCCGACAAGTTTCAAAACCTGTCGGGCTGTTCCTTAGTAGGGCTACAAAACGAGCTTTTTTTGCGTTCTTTCTTTAAAATCCAAAATATCCCTACCTTTTCGCTGTAAAATGGACATTTATTCACGCAAGTCATACTGGAAATGGTACCTGGCCGCGGGCGGGGCGCTCATCGTCATCCTCTCCCTCGTTTATACCCGATACCTTGGTGAGCAGTTGGCCGCACGCGAAAAACAGCAGGTAGAACAATACCTCGAAGCCCAACGCACCCTTGCTACCTCCGGCGGAGATCCCTATCAATCTTTTTATTGCGATATCAGTTTCCAGCTGAAAGTGGTACAAAGCAATACCACAGTCCCTATACTACTGCTTAATGAACGCGGAGGCATTGACGGTTATACCAATATCGGCGAGGACGAAAACGACAGTATCTCTACCGAGGCTTTACAGCTGGTGTACAAGAGAATGTTGCGTGAAAAGGCTGATACAATCCACGTGAAGGTGGGCGACGATCTTCAAATTGTGATGTATGGCAAATCGAAACTAATTCAACTTCTGGAATGGTATCCCTACGTACAACTGTTCCTGATTGCAGTTTTTATCGCCTTTGGATATGCCGGATTCAGCGCGTCGCGTCGGGTGGAACAAAATAAAGTGTGGCTCGGGATGGCCAAAGAAACGGCTCACCAATTGGGCACTCCTATTACGGCCATACTCGGCTGGATCGAAACCCTGAAAGAAGTAACCGAAGACCGTCCCGACACCCAGGAAATGCTGGTCGAACTGCGCAACGATGTGACTCGCCTCGAACTGGTAGCGGACCGTTTTTCTAAAATCGGCGCAACACCAGAACTTTTGCCGATTAATCTATACGAACAACTGGAAGTTTGTCGGGGCTATATGCAGCGCAGGGCGCCTCGAAAAACAGTTTTTGACTTTCCCAAACCAACGGAAAATGACCCGCTCATAGTATTCCTTAATCGCCCGCTTTTTGATTGGGTGATTGAGAATTTGCTTCGAAATGCCATTGATGCAATGGAAAGCGGCGACGGAAAAATAACGGCACAGGTTTATCAGGAAAGCCGTTGGGCTTGTATCGATCTGACCGACACCGGAAAAGGTATTCCATCCAGCAAACACAGTACCGTATTTAAACCAGGCTATTCAACCAAAACTCGGGGTTGGGGACTTGGCCTTTCCCTTGCAAGGCGAATTATGGTGGAATACCATCAGGGTCGTATTTTTGTCAAAAGATCGGAACCCGGAAAAGGAACCACTTTTACGGTGAAATTGCCACTCAATCCTAAAAGACGGTAGACGGTAGACGGTACACGGTGGACGGTACACGGTACATGGTGGACGGCACGGTGGACTTTGGAATCTTGAATCTTGAACAATACACTCCTAATTTTCATCCGAAACCCGCAATTGGGCAAAGTTAAAACCCGTCTGGCCCGTACCATCGGCGACGGAGAAGCTTTGCGTATCTATGATATCCTACTGGAAAAAACCCGCAAGGCAGCGCTTGGCTGCGAAGCCGATAGGTTCTTGTTTTACAGCGATTTTGTGGATAATCAGGACCATTGGTCTCCTGATTTTTTCCAGAAAAAGATCCAGCATTTCGGCGACCTCGGAGAACGGATGGAAGCCGCCTTTGAAAATGCATTTGAATCCGGGGCGCATAAAGCCATTATCATTGGCAGTGACTGTCCCGAACTAAAGGGCGAGTTATTGCAGCAGGCCTTTGACTTGCTGGACGCAAGTGATTTTGTACTCGGGCCGGTACCCGATGGCGGATATTACCTGCTGGGTATGAAAATTTTAGAGTCCTCCTTGTTTTACGACATCGAATGGAGCACCGAGACCGTTCGGGCAAAAACGATTGAAAAAATCCTGTCCGCTGGAAAGACTTTTGCCTTATTACCCGTATTAACTGATGTAGATACAGAAGCAGATTGGCGGGCGTTGGGACTGAAATAGTGCCCTTTTTTGCCCAGAATCAACCTTCCGCGCGTTTAGAGTCCGGAATGATTCAGGTGACCGTACATTTAGCCATCGCTAATGCTGTTTTGCCATGAAAAAAATCCTGCTTCCTTCCACCGCACTCGCCCTACTGATTCTGTTCTTTTTCACGCGTGCGACCCACGATTTCACCAACCCACAAACCCACCAATCACCTGAGCCCTCCGATTATCTTTGGGCCCAACGCGCATTCCCCTATGGCACGGTGCCTTCTGATGCCTTTTATACTGCTTTAAAGCAGGTGCAAAACCAAGCCAAGGCCCGTGGCAACGACCTGAACTGGGAGCTCGCAGGTCCCACGCTGGTAAGTGGCCGCATTACAGACCTGGCCATGCATCCGACCGATCTGCAAACGATCTATGCCGCCTCAGCCTCTGGCGGGGTCTGGAAATCTACCGATACCGGCCAAAACTGGTTTCCCATCACAGACAATCTTCCCAGCCTGAGTATTGGTGATCTTGCTCTCGACCCTTCAGAAAAAAACACGATCTACGTCGGCACCGGAGAACCCAATGGTGGCGGAGGTTCCATCACCTACGATGGTCGCGGCTTGTTCAAAAGCACCGATGCCGGAACATCCTGGACCTTTATCGGTCTGGAAGCAAGCGGCAGCATCGGGCGCATCGAAGTAGATCCACACAACCCTGACCGGATCTTCGTAGCCGCTATGGGACATCTTTTTGACAACAACGCCGAGCGGGGCATTTTTCGGAGTGAAGATGGCGGAGCGAGCTGGGAAAAAACACTTTTTGTCAACGATTCGACCGGATGTATAGACCTCGCGATCCATCCACTTCATCCTGACACGGTTTTTGCGGTCACCTGGCAGCGCACCCGTCGGCCCAACAAACGGGTGTATGGCGGTCCCGGTTGTGCCATCTGGCGCAGCATAGATGGAGGCGACCACTGGGCAAAACTTAGTACCGGATTGCCTGCAAGCAACCTTGGACGCATTGGAATTGCCATCAGCCCATCTTCACCCAGTACCTTATATGCCATTTATTCGGATGAAACCGGCAACTTCAAAGGGGTCTACAAAAGTACGAACGATGGGAATACCTGGGCCTTGCTCAGCGGTGGCGACCCCGGATATCCAGGATATGGCTGGTGGTTTGGCCAGATCAGGGTACACCCAAACGACCCCAATGAAGTGTACACCCTGGGGTTGGATTGGGCAACAACCAGCGACGGCGGTCAGTTCTGGACGGGAGTTTCAGATTACCTACACGCAGATTATCACGCACTTTACATCCATCCGGCAAACCCGGATCTTCAGCTGGTTGGCAACGATGGCGGGGTATTTATTTCAAAGAACGGAGGAGCAAGCTGGGAACACCGCCCCTTCCCCATCACCCAGTTTTATAGTTCAGAGATCAATTATCAAAACCCGGCGCTTTTTTCGGGGGGCGCACAGGACAATGGTAGCTGGCGTTCGCAGTTTGGCGGACTGGACGACTGGGAGCAATTTGCGGGCGGCGATGGTTTTGTAACCCTCTCCAATCCGATAGATACGAGCATTTACTATGCATCCTCCCAGTATGGCGGCTTCGGCGGCAGCAATGGCGCAAGTGCTCCTTCGAGCAGTCGGTACAACTGGAATACCCCCTATGTTTTTGATCCGAATAACCCGAATGTGATGTATATCGGGGCTGAGAAGCTGTTCAAGTCGATCAATGGCGGCCTTAACTGGACGGCTATCAGTGCCGACCTGAGCAATGGTCCGAGCGGACAAAATGGCGTTCAATACGGCACCATTACGACCATTGCCGTCTCTGCTCAGAATGCCAGCCTGATCTGGGTGGGCACAGATGATGGCAATGTATGGGTGACTTCCAATGGCGGTACGAACTGGACAAAAGTTTCAGCCAGCCTGCCCAAACGCTGGATCACTCGTATTGTACCGATCGATGAAAACAATGCCCTGGTTTGCCTTTCCGGCTATCGACATGCGGATGAGATGGCGCATATTTACCAGACACCCAACAAGGGTCAAACCTGGCAAAGTGTGAGCGGAAACCTCCCCGATGTTCCGGTAAATGATCTTGTGTCCGACCCTTCCGATCCGGTCAATATCTGGTATATCGCTACGGATGTTGGCGTGTTTGGCACTTTGAACGGAGGTGCTGGCTGGCAGCCCTATAACTCCGGCCTCCCTACCGTTCCGGTGACCGATCTGACCGTGCATGGGCCCACGCGGACGATCGCGGCAGCAACTTTTGGACGTTCCATGTACCGGGCCATATTGCCTGTTTATGCCGGAACGAAATCCCCGCAGATAGTTGAAGATATCATCATTTCACCGAATCCATTTATGGATAAAAGCCGGGTTTCCTTTAAAGTTTTTGAAACCCAGGCCGCTCAATTAGCCTTATTTGATCTTACAGGGAAACGGGTTAAAATCCTTTTTGAAGGGATATTTTCGGTTGGTGAACAGGTTTTTGAATTCGACGGAAATGGTCTGCCAGCTGGGGTTTATCTGCTTAAAATGGACGGGGCAAATGGAGCAGGCTTTTGTAAAAAAGTAGTGAAGCATTAGATTTTCTCTGTTAAAAGTTGTAAGAATTGAACGCATTCCTACATTTACCGCTACAAAACATACATACTTACACATTTTAAACAAAACGAACGATTATGATCAGTGAATTAAAAGCATTCCTATTTCGCGGCGACGTATTAGCCCTCGCCGTAGCGGTTATCATTGCCGGCGCATTTCAGAAGATCATTGACTCGATGGTAGCCGATGTTATTATGCCAATCGTTGGCATGGTTGCGGGCAATCCAGACTTCTCCAGCATCATGGTTGGTAGTGTCAAGATCGGCAATTTCCTCAATGCGGTGATCAACTTCCTGATTATTGGCACGGTGTTGTTTTTCCTGATTAAGGCTGGGGGGAAAAAGGCGGAAGAGGTTCAGTAATTTTTTTAATACGTTTACGAAACCTTCAAGGTTTCGTAAACGTATTACAGATTGGTCTTGCGCTCTAAAAATATGAAAATCATTCACTTGTTGAATCGTGTGCCCAATGTCAAAATATCTAGTATTTTGAACGTGTCGTACCTCCGCACTCAACGAACTACCGACAACCCCCGTACCACAACCTCCCCACCCTTTTCCGGCCAGAACCGCACAAAATAAATACCCGGTACATATTCCGACACCACAATTGGGTGCGCACCCTCACCCGGTTCGATGCGCTGCTCCTCAATAAGCCTCCCGGCGGCATCAAAAATACTGAGTAGACCTCCCTGGCAATCTGGCAATTCCACAGAAGCAAGACTGCTTACCGGATTCGGCCAGAGCGACAGGTATGTACCACACACAGGGGGCGTAGGAAGGGTGTCCTCCGGCGGCTGTGGGCCATTGATACCCAGTGTATCGCAGTGCGAGCCGGGTAAATCGTAGAGACGGAAGTGAGTGAAGTTAGGTATGCCGAATGAATGGAATGTCGGCAAGTCCATTGCTCGCTGTTTGAAGTTACAAGCTAAGCCAAGGGAATCAGGCTGGTGAATAACATGCAAGTAATGACTACCATCGGCTGTACTCATATAAATTTTTCCATCTGGAGCCAGCATCATTTGATAAAAAGTAGTAGGAAGAGAGATATCTGTATTATTTAAGTACCCAAAACCATCATATTCTGCTAGGTGCACCTTACTTGAGAGAATATCAACAGCTCGCATATCAAACTGATATAGGTTTAGGCCAGATACTACGTATAAAAAGCGACTACTGGAGGAGAACGCAACCCCACAAGCATCACTTTCGTTAAAGGCTGTATTAAAATCAAGGTCTTCACAATGAAGCACTGATTTCATTTTTCCTGAGCATCTATCGAAATCGTATACTTGTAGGCCGCCCTCTAGACTCATGTTGGCATATTTTTTCCCGCTTGGGGAAAATACCGCCTGAACACCCCATGATGAATGTTTTATTGACCCTCCAACTTCTTGAATTATTGGTTCACTAATGCCCTCTGGCGATAATAAAAAAACAAAGTATCGCCCAGCGTTGTATTTTGGCAACACCAGCCACCAATCACGCCCATTTGCATGGCGAACAGCTGTAAGCATATCACAAAAGGTATCCCGAAAAACCTGATGGTTTTTTTCAGTTACCGCCCCCAGCCCGCCATCCTGCTCCATATCAATAAGTGTATATTTTAAATTTTCGTTGAAAACCCGAGACGTTGGGTTCGGCTTGTGAAGATGAAAAAGGGCATATTTTTTAAATTGTCCTGGCCAGGGCAAGATCAATACCCCTTGATTGGTAGCATAGCTAAACGGATAGCCATCGCTATATAATCCCAGGCATTCCTGCACATAACCCAATCCTCCTTTATATATCTCCGCACCATTTGCCATGATTTCGTGGTTTTTATTTGCGATGAGGCACCCGTTCGTATAAAAAAGGAGATTGCCAGAAGAGTCACAGACCAATGCTGTTGCATCTAATTCAAAAGGGATGTCAAACCTGGTAATTTTTGGAGGAGAAAGCTTGAAATCAATTTGTGTGCCGTCATAAAAAACCCCATTAAATTGGTCTACTGTATCAGAGCCAGTAGGGTAGCCCATAAGCCATTGGTAATCAAACTTGACCTGGGCAAAAAGTCCCATCGGTAGCAGCAACAAACAAAACAACTGTTTCATAACCACTAGATTTTATAAAAAGACCTGGTCTTTCCCTGTTTGCACAAAGAAAAACCTCGCGCTAGCGGGGTATCAACTACTAAATCTACCAGCACCGCAGCATCGTCCGTCTTGTTGTCTGTCAGTACCTGCGCGGTGATCTCTCCAGTATTTTCATCCACTCCAAGGTGGATTTTGCGCCACGTACGGCGCTTGCTTCAGCCATGCTTACGAACTTTCCACTCGCATTCACCATATACTTTCAGGCCGCTTGAGTCCACGACTAAATGAATGGCCTCTCCTTTTTTAAGTCTTTCACTCACACCTAACGGCACTTTCAAACCCGCTTGCCTCCGACAAATCTGTGTGTAACTGGGCACTTGCAAATCAACGCCCATCAGCGCAAAAACAGACTCCACAAAACCTTCTAATTGCCGAAAAGCCAAACGAAATATCACCTTTATGGTCAACAAAAGCACTATACAATCTGACGAATAAACCTTTTGACCACCTCTTCGGGCCGGCCCTTGGTGGTACCACTTTTGCCATATCGCATCGTCAATCCATATCGTCAGGCTCCCTCGGCGCTTTAACCCATTATTGTACTCCCGTCAATTCGTTATTTTATAACGGTCTTTGGGTTTG